>JBJXGO010000267.1:0-24491 GCA_046160345.1 Saprospiraceae bacterium | reverse complement strand
TCAATCCTTCAGCCGCCCGTTCCGCACCTTGTTCACAAATTTCGGCCCTTCGGCTGCATCTACCGGCACTACCTCGAGGGTTTTGCCATCGGCCATTTTCATTTTGATGTCTTTCCCTTTGAGGCTGGCCAACAAATCATTGAAGCGAGGGCTACTAGAAGTGATGCTTAGCGCCCCACCCTCGTCCGTGTTTTGATACACAAACAGGTACCACAGATCGGCAGAGGGCTTGATATAAATACCCAAGGCATCGTTTCCTGTATTGGGCATTTTGTATTGCACCATGATATTGAGCGATTTGTTGATAGGCTGCCCAGCAATACTTATGAGCGGAATGCGGTCTTCCAGCGTAAAAAAGGAGGTGTATTCTTTGTTCCAGGTAACAGATTGACGGCCCAGTACAATAGCAAACTTGTCATCTTTTCTAGGCAAAAGGATGGCATTGAGCCGGGCATTAGACAAGGTTTCTTCCCAATCTTTTTCATCGCTGACAAATTCATGCAAGGCTGGCTGGTAAAAAGCCATGTTTGTGTTATATATGGCAGGTTGGGCATCAAAGGCCGCAGCCTTTATCTCATTGATCATCAGGTCAATAAGTTTGGCTGGAATGGGAATATCAAAAGCCGAAATAATCTCGCCTGTAACGCTGAAATAAGTCGAGTCGGTAACCGAATTGTAATCAGATTTGAGCCTTCCTGCTGATTTGATATGCATCAGATCAAGGCCAGAGCCAATATTGAGCGGGCCATCGGCTTGAACTGTACCCACCCGGTTGTCAAACACAAGTTTCGGGCCGAGCTCGGATTTGCCCAGCACCTTAAGGGAATCCCCAAAAATGAACCGGTCGTTGGCGGGATCATATTTATAGACTTGCTTGCAATCAATCAAGGCACGATCAACGCGTTGAAGGGCCGGGAGCATAATCCGCGGGTACATTTCGCCCGTTTCGCGGGATAGATAAAAGCCTGTCACCATAGGGCTGTCTTCCGGGTCTTTGGCCAATTTAATACGAAAGAGGGGGGCTTTTCGGTCTATTTCAGTTTGAAGTGTGAACCAATTAGTTTTTGGCAATTTGTCGGCATTCAATTGTGCATAACCTTTGAAGGTCATATTTTGAGTGCTCGAATTGAGGATCATGTCGCCCTTGAACAGCGTTTTCACGTCCACCCGGAAACTGTCTTTTTCTGGGATTTCGGCCGTCGCGAAGGTCTGTACCCGCCGGTTTGAACCTGTAATGGTCTGATATTTTCCTTGAATGTCGTTGAAGAATACCTCCTGGTTATAGCCCGGGATATTGTATTCATAATACCCCGTGGCTTTATACAGTTTTTTGCCTCCGATATCCACCGTTGCACGGTTGATGGTGTGGTACCTGCTTATGGTATCAGCCACGATTTGGGCGTTGTAAATGGTACGCATCCTTCCGCCAGGCTGAATAAAAATATCACTCGTATCAGGAATGTTCACAAAAGCATCGGCAGATTTGATCTGCTTGACACCGCCCACCCGAAGCAGATTGGTTTTCAAGTCGTAGAGGGCTGTTTTTCCTTCAAAAGCCAGGGTATCCTGATTGGGGTCAATAGACACAAAACGACCTGGTTTATTAGGGTCTGCTTTGAATTCAATCGTTTTCGCCTTCATGTTCCAGGTGAATTCGTTCATCGAGGTCAGATATTTGTCGAGCGGCAAGGTTGTGCTGGCTGTTTGCAAATTGGCTTTGAACTGGCCTTTTTGAACATCAAAATCCAGGTCGCCATCTACATTGCGGGAATCGAGTGCGATACCGTTTTGGTCCAAGGACTTAATTTCAAGATTACCTGTGTCCACGCTGGCCTGGAAGGGGCCATAAGAAATAATTTTTGAGCTTAACTTACCTTCGGCCCATTCAAATTCGCCCTTACCCTTCAAACCGGAGGGAGTGAGGATCAAAATGCCTTTGTGCGTATATCCGGAGGCTTTAAAAAGTTCGAAGGCCTTGACTTTGCTCGTAACATACATGGAGTCTTTGAACGGAAGCCAGTTCACTGACACTTCTTCGCCTCTGGCCTGAGGCACCTTTACCTTGCTGGCACGATCTTCTTCCATAAAGAATTTTTTTGCCGTACCGGTAGTCTGTTTGGGCCTGAAAACCAAATCTTCCGATTCAATATCTGCGGTCAGATACTCCAGTTTTCCTTTGCCGATAAGCCCCTTGTTACTCAAGTCGAGCGAACCGATATAATTACCCTTTTTTGAATACGTAGAATACCCTGTGACAGGTGTTTTGTGTATAAAACCAAAAGACTTGTCTTCTTCGCGAACGATAATCGTCTCCTTAAACGGAGGGAAAATGGTTGCGGGGAAAAGTTGGCCGTTGAACTTCAGTTGATCCTTAGTGTAAGAATCCAAACCATTGAAACTGAATGGGTCTAGTCGGAAATAGAATGAGTCGCGGGTATAAACGCCTCCCTGTGTTTTGGGCTGATCGTAGAACACAAAGGAGAATTTTTTCGACTGCAAGGAAGGGAAGATTGCCATCTCTTCTTTACCTGACTTGTTGTTGGGCGCATCAACCAAAAGCGCCCCGCTCAGGTGTTCGATATTGGAGCTCATTGCATTGGCAATAGGCTGCCCGTGCTTGTCTTCAAGACCTGTTGGAATATAAAAATCCAGGTGCTGAACAGAATCAAAATCGACTTCAAATTTGTCGTAAACAAAACTCATGTCGCGCCCCTGGAATAAGGCCAATCCTGCATAAAGCCGTCCCCCAAAACGCATGTCCCGGTTTTTAAGCAAGGTGAGCTCGTTTTCATTGGGAATCAGAGCCACTTTCTGGCGCTGGCTCAGTTCCAGCTTTTTGACGTCGTAGATTTCAGTTTCTTTTGTTTTTAGATTAAGTTTTGCGTTGGAACCGGTGCTTTCAGATATGATATTGATTGCATCAAAGTCTTTTTTTCCCTGGCTGGCCAAAGCATAATGGAGGCATTTGTCGCGAAGTTCAATTTCATGCCGGCTAAAATAGTAATTAATAAAGCCCTGTTCAACCATCTGTGCCAACAGGCTTTGAATGCTTGAATAATCAAAATTGGGGTTTATTTCCATCGCAAACTGATTATCCGTCACGATTCGGCCATTATCTTCCTTGTCCTTGTCGGTCTTTTGCCATAGCGAATAAAGTGTGCTCACAGAGTTGTGGCTGGCCAATCCCTGCATTTGCAAATACACAGATGGGTCATAATAATTGCTGCTCTCAAACTCTACCCTTTTCGAAACGCCTTTAATACCTGTGTGTCCGCCAATTTCAAGTGAATCGGAATTCAGGTGCCAGGCAAGTTTGTCCGTGTTCAGGTTCATGTTGTAGAAGGAGGAATAGAACGGGTTTCTGGACGAGCCTTTTTCACCCCTCAACAAAGTGATAATTTGTTTTGGGATATCAATGCGGAAATCCGCAGCTGGGTGAAAGAGGCTGTCGGCATCCATAAACAATTTTGCGTCCACATTCTCCGAAACTACGCTCACGCCACGCCTTATTATGAATAATTGGGATTTACCGTGAAAAACCTTTTCCCGTTTTTTATTGTAAACCGTCATTTGGGCCGGCTCATGGCCAGTACCGTATCCATAAAGCGAGTTACCCGAAAGCTTGAAACCTCCCAGGTACTCAATATTGTCTCCTATTCGATTGATTTTCAAAACCTTTTCAAAAGATTGGAATCTGGGGAACTGCACATCGCGCAGAGAATCGGCTTTAGCCGAAGCAGCTTTTGGCCGCACCACAATGTTATTTTCAAAACTGCCTTTTATACCTTCCTTGAAATAAAGCGGGTAAAAAAGGGTGGCTGTATCACAGCTGAAAAGTGGCTTTTGCACCTCTACCTTGTACTTTGTCAGCAGGGCGTAAATACTCGAATCCATGCCCGCTTCAGCCCAGGAAACCTTGCCACTATCGCCCGTCCAGACTTGCAAAAAAGGCTTGAAAATTCCTGAGGTGTTTTTGATGGTCACCGAGTCAGTCTTTCTCGTTCCGATCAGATCCACACCCGTGCACACAAGCATAGGCTCGCGGTCGCTATAAGCAAAATCGAACTTGCCGCCTTTTATTTTCCAGGTAGCCGAGCCGCCTTCACCACTTTTCAAAGCGCGTTCTTGCATAAAATCCACCGAGAATTCCAACAACTGCCCGGCAGATTTTGTGCGGCCTTTTTCAAGACCGGCCAAGGATTCTTCAACAAATGAGTGCCAGCGACGGAAAAGCGTAGTGTCCGGGTCGTTTTTTGACGAGACAAGGGCGTTGATGTAATTTTTGAAGTAGGGAAAAGCCTGCAGATTCTGATTGCCCATCAGATTGGCTACTGAAATGATATGCTTCATCTCTCCTTCTGAAAACGCATTGTCTTTATGTTTTCTTTTGAATACTGTAAATGATTCCACCATATCCGGGCGTTTGGACAAGGTCATGAATTCGCCCAGTTTATCAACAAACTCGTTGGTGTTTTCGGGAAATTTTTGGGCAGACATCCTGGTTGAAAACAGGATATACAGCAGCGTGAAAAAGCAAACAGCTATGGATTTAAACCTATAAGGTTTTAAAAACCTTATAGGTTTTTCACGGCGGGGATGATTCTCAAAAAACAGACGGGGAAAAGTGGTGGAGTAAACTGGCTGCATGATTTACTAAACTAGGAACAATTTAAGGATGAACTGGATAAACGTCGGAAATTAAAAATATGGTGTGAAGGTAAGGCGAGGAACGGAATATTGAAGTTGGCAAGATTGGATTCAAAGATACTTTAATTACCTGTTAGCCCGTTTTAAGCCGCATTAAGATTCAATTTAGCAAGATTTAAATGAACCAGATTTTAAACACCCTGCTCCTTTTGTTATGGGCGGTCTCCGCCATGGCTCAATCAGAATTCAGCACAATAGATTCTTTTGCCCAAACTGCTCGAAAAAGCGACTTCCCTTCTCCAGATGCGCTGGCAAAAGCCTTATGTAAAGACTTGAAAAACGACCGCGACAAGGCAAGAATTCTGTTCAGCTGGATTGCTGAAAACATTCGCTACGACCTTAATGCTGTTGGCAAAAACGGCCCAGATGCAAATTCTAAAAAAGAATACGAAGCAAAACTTGTAAAACAAGTCTACCGGAAGGGCAAGGGGGTTTGTATGCACTATGCACTGCTTTACAAGTCCATGGCTGATGCCGTTGGGCTGGAATGCACTTTTATCGGTGGGCACTCAAAAGGCTCTCTCAGAGGAGGCTGGGCAAGCCATGCCTGGAATGCTGTGAAAATTCAGGGAAAATGGGAATTGCTGGACGTTACCTGGGGGGCCGGTTATTTTGATGACGATGGAAAAAAGTTTAGACAGGTTTTTCAACCAGGTTTTTTCCTCCCCTCCCCGCGAATTTTTGCACTCAATCATTTTCCCGACGACGAAAAATGGCAACTATTGGAAGTGCCGATCAACAAGGCTACTTTCAAAAAGCAAAGCGCTTTTTCCTACGGAAACCCCAATGAAGGAATTACAGATTCTGAACCTTTGGGCCTTCCTTTGACTAAAAACACAGATGGTAAATTCGAATTAAAACTAAAAATGAAGAAAACACCGCCAATTATCAAATTGGTCATGGGGGGAAGAGAGATTGATTTTGAGCAAAGTGAAAGCAATGGATGGACAATTTTTCGTTTTTCGGCCTCACATGGTCGTGAAATAGAGATTTGGGGGGGCAAAAAGACGGGCCGAGCGATTCATACCAGTTTAATGGGCATTTTTTCTGTAAAATGAGCCATTCTTCGTCCTATATTTGACCTGAATTTGAAAACCGATATTATGAAAAAACTTGTTCTTTCCCTCACTTCAATTTGTTCACTTTTCCTCTTTACAGCAAACGCCCAAATTTCCGGAATCATCAACCGATACACCCCCGTAACCGCGATTGATACCTGCACAGGCAGGTTGAGCGTAGGGGACACTACAGGATTTCAGGTTGGAAATGCGGTGCTCCTGATTCAAATGCAGGGCGCCAATATCATAACAAGCAACACAGCCACCTTTGGCACCGTGTCTGCCATCAACTTCGCAGGCCACCACGAGCGCGCCTTAATTGACTCCGTAAGCGCTAACGCCGTTTTTTTAAAAAACATCCTCGTAAGCCGGTTCAATCCTGCGGGCAAAGTTCAATTGGTCCGCATTCCGCAATTTACCAATATAACGGTGTCTGACACCCTCCGCGCACAACCCTGGAATGGAAGTACTGGGGGCGTTCTAGCCCTCGAAGTTTCCGGCACCCTTACGCTCAATGCTCCAATTGTAGCTACAGGAACCGGGTTTCGAGGCGGAGCCGATTATGTTGCAAGTGGCAATGCCTGCAATGCAATTATCCCGATTACAGGGTATGTATTTGGACTTGGGAATTGGCGGGGCGGATACAAAGGCGAAGGTATTGCCCTATTAAGTCCCGGGCTCGAACTTGGCCGCGGCCCACAAGCCAATGGTGGCGGTGGCGGCAACGACCACAACGCGGGCGGTGGAGGCGGCAGCAATGTGAGTAACGGAGGCAAAGGCGGCAACAACGCCGATCCAAATCTCAATGGCTGCAACGGGTATTTCCCCGGCCTCGGCGGTTATGCCCCACCCTCGATCTCCAACCGGATCTTCCTGGGCGGAGGCGGAGGCGCCGGTCATTCCAACAATCTTCTGAGAAGCAAAGGTGGTGCAGGTGGCGGCATTGTCGTACTCAAGGCAAGTTCGATAAACGGCTCAAATCCAGCTATTTATGCCAAAGGTTTTGACGCTGGCCTTAGCCTTTCTGACGGCGCAGGAGGAGGTGGTGCAGGCGGAAGTATTTGGCTTGATCTAACAAATCCCAATCCAAACCTTGTACTCAATGCCAATGGCGGACGCGGCGGCAATGCCGACAACAACAATGTGGACCGCTGTATGGGCCCTGGAGGCGGAGGTTCGGGAGGACGTATCCTGACCAACGCACCGGCAGGGAATTTCAGCGTCGCTGGTGGCCAAGCCGGCATTACTATCAACTCAACGATCGCTTGCAATAACTCCACCAACACAGCGGAAACAGGCGCAATGGGCGAGATCAAACCCTTGTCTCCACTCCTGACAGGAACGATTGCCAACTTCGCGCCCGAGCTGGTCGCTCAGCCGCTGCCAGTAAACGTTTGCCTCGGCGAGGATGCCGTTTTCACCTTGGCGGCCAACGACGGCCCCTGGATCTTTCAATGGCAAGTAAATGCCGGCGCCGCCTGGCAGGATATCCTTGGTGGTAATTATGCCGGTTTTAATACCGATAGCCTCATAGTGCAAAACCCAATTTTGGCGTATGATGGACTGATGTTCCGTTGCAGGATATTGCGTGCCGGATGCTCGGAAATAATATCAAATTCAGCAGTATTGCACATTCTGCCAATTCCAACCGTGGCTTTTAACTTTACCATGAACGGAACGACTGCCAGCTTCAACAACCTATCCACCAATGCAACAAATTACTTTTGGAACTTTGGCGACGGCAGCAATTCAATGCTTGCCAACCCAATGCACACTTATACGTCAGAAGGCAGTTTTACGGTAACACTCAGCGCCTGGAACGGCTGTGATACGCTGACGACGCAACAAACGGTGAATATTTTGTTTCCCCCAACGGCCGGCTTTTCGGTGCCAAACACCATTTTTGGTTGCGGCACTGCACAAGTGAATTTTCAAAATCTTTCTTCAAGCAACACTGCAACTTTCAACTGGCTGTTCCCGGGTGGTATGCCAGGAAGTTCGACCCAAGCAAACCCAAGTATAACATATGCTACATCAGGGATTTATAGCGCTCAACTCATTGTGTCGAATATGGCTGGAAAAGATACTTTGTTCAAAACATTTGAGGTAGAGATATTTGATTTGCCTAACGCTGATTTTACCTGGCAAGTCCAATCGGGCGGTCTGGTGCAATTCAACAATTTGAGCCAAAACGGCGAGACCTTTACCTGGGATTTTGGCGACGGTAGTCCGCAGCAAAATGGCTTCAACATCCAGCACGATTATACCACAGCAGGAACTTATGTTGTAACGCTCATTGTGAACAGTCCTTGTGGGGTTTCAATCATTCAAAAAGACGTAATGGTAGCAATAGTTGGCACAAACGAATTGCAGCAAACAAGAAACCTTCGGATCTTCCCCAACCCGGCAAGTAATTGGCTCACAGTTGATTGGAGTGAAGTGGGAGAACCGGTGCTCAAAATTATAATATTTGATTCAGCGGGAAAACTGGTTTACCTGGAAGAAAACCCCTCGAATATTATTTTGGAAATCCCAATTGAAAGCTTTGCCGATGGTATTTATCAAGTGCTGGCTTCGTTTAGAAATGGAACAGTTTCACGGGCCGTGGTGAAAAATTAGGGTTTGAAATATCCTAAGGCTATGCGAGGAGGCCATATAGAGTCGCCGCCTTGCATAGCCTCAGGATAAAACTTGTCAACCCGCTCCAAAAGCCCGTTCCTCCTCCCCAAAATCCAACCCCGGCATTTCCTGTTTCAATTTCGAAATTGCCTCTAATTGCGCTCGGATAAAAGCTTGATGTTGTGTTAAATTGGGATGGAACGGACGGTGTTGTGCAGCAGTACGGATTTTCTCGATGCGCTCGTTGAGCCGGAGTGTTTTTTCATCAAAAAACATGTCAGAAAAAAACTGCCACACATAATCCACGGCCACTTCGGATGGGTGTACCATGTCAGCGGCATAGAAACGGTAATCCCTCAGATCGTCGAGCAAAAGTTCGTAGGCCGGAAAATAGTGAACATAGTCCAGTTGAGCACAGATCTCCTCGCAAGCCAGCACTAGCGCGGCTTTACTGCGTTGATTTTCAACAAGTCCGTTGCGCAAATGGCGGACAGGGCTGACGGTCAGGATGACCTTAACGTGTGGCACACCTTCGAGGTGTGCCACACGTTGAAGGTGTGCCACACGTTCGAGGGCTTGAATCGTGCCTTCCACAATTTCCGGAACGGAAAGTCGGCGTTTTGTGAAAAGTCCGGCGGGCATTTTGTGGTTGTTCGCTACCACTTGGCCTGATTCGCGCAGCGCGAAAATATCCGAAGTGCCAAAAGTGAGCAGTAAGAAATCAGTTTTTTTCAGGTGTTCCGTTGCCACATTGCAGGCTGCATTTATACCTTCCAAAGTCTCTTTTTTATCGGGTTTGGAGAAACGCCCGTGGTGCTCCCAACTATGCCAAAGTCCGGCATTTTCAAAAAGGTCATTCTCTGTAAAAGGCTGATTACCAGCAGCAATTCTTTCTAAACACTGTGCCATTGAATGCGGGTTATAGACGATTCCGAATGGATTGCAGATGGCGTTGAACTTGCGCTCGGCAAGACGTTCGCTGATGTGTTCGGTGAAGCAGGAGCCAATCAAGAGGAGGCGATGGGCCTGGGTGATTGGGAAGGGGGCGGGTAAAGCGGTAAGAGCAGTACGGAAATTATGCATGGAAATTATGTGAAGAATCTGGCAAGTTGTTTGGGAGTATTGGCAGCGTTATTGAAGGTCAAATCGTTGGTTATAAAAACGTAACACAATGAAAAAATTTGCAATTTACCTTGCCATTATTTTGCCCGCAATTTACTGGGTTCCCGCTTTTGGTCAAACTGTGATTGCAAACTACAAACAGCAAATTGGCCATCCTGCAATCGCCAATGAGGGGAATGTTATTTGGGTTGGTTCTGCCGGAGAAGGCGTTATGAAATGTGACCTCTCCGGAAATCTCCTGGAAAGATACACTTCCAGCAACGGCTTAAGTGGCAATACCGTTTATGATATTGTTATTGACCAGCAAGGTCGCCGTTGGTTTGCTACGGATGGAGGCATTTCTATTTTAACGGACGCTAATATATGGATTCATCTTAGCGCGGTGTGGGCAAAATCTTTCGACCTGGCCTCAAATGGCAATATTTGGGCTACAGGGGGTAATAAAGTGTATGAATTTGAGCTCCAAACCCTGACCATGACCACTATAAGCCTGGCGTACTATTTTGGTTCAACGATCAAAATCGGCTCTGACAATACGATCTATGTATGTGGAGATCAAGGCCTTGCCATAAAAAGCCCGCTCATATCATCCTGGGCTTATTATTTGACCTTTTCTGATCCATTTGACGACGAGACCATCACAGATCTGGAATTTGATGGTCAGGGCAATTTGTGGGTCATAAAAGGGTCGTTTTTATTCACCTTTTCCAATGGCATTTACACGCCAGTATTTGGAAATTTGGTAAACAATTTACCAATACTGGGCAGTCAGAATGCCCACTGCCTGGAACAGTTGCCGAATGGGAATCTCCTTATTAGTTCTTCCAACGGATTTTGGATTTACAACGGAACACCGACCGTGGAGGAGTACAAGCGAAGACCGGGTTTTAGCGCGGTTCAGGATTTTTCGGTAGTAAATGACAGCACATTTTGGTTCAGCTGTGGCCAGGGGTTTTCTTATTTCCACGGAAATGAGTTCGACCATTTTTCCCCTGATAATCATACCCTTAGCGCTGAAAACGTGTTTAAAATTTTGGTGGACGAAAACGAAAAAAAGTGGTTTTTAGGAACCTTTGCCCGTACAGAGTTTGACAATACGCTCTGGGAGACCCATTCAAACAATAGTTTTGAAGACCCGATTGCTCGCCCTACGGATGCTTTGTTTGAACCTAATGGAACAAAGTGGTTCATAAACGTTATCGGAGGCAGTTCGAATGCACACTTGGTCAGGTTGCGCAATGATACTATACATTTCTTTGTGCCACCGGCTCCAGGGATTGGACATTTTACACGGCTTGCCTGGGACCCGATCAAAAAAAGGGCCATCGTAAAAACAAAATTGAACGCCAAAGATTTTTGGTACTTCGAAAATGACAGCATAAAATCATTTGAGATCACTCGATCCGGGAATCTATGTTTCTGGGGATTTAATTGGGGTTGCAGCAATAGCAACAAGGAAGATATTCGTCATTTTTTCATATCTGCCGAAGGGAATTATGTTTGGGCAAGCCAAATCGGTTATCTATACTCCCATTGGGGTTATTCAGCCGAACTAATGCAAGACACTTTTGTCTACTCTTGTTGGGACTACCGCGATCCCTGCCCTGCGCCCTATTGGGAAAACGAATGTGCTTGTAACAATACCAATTATGTTGCTTTTGACAGTTTGGGGCGGATTTGGTTCGCTTCGGATATCGGCGTTTATATCTACAACAATTTTGAAGATAATACTCAACTGCGATATGGGGTTGAAAACTCTGGTTTACCTAACGATACCGTGCAATGCATTGCTTTTGATGCCATGGGAAGGGCTTGGATCGGTACCCGTAATGGCCTGGCAATTCTGGGCACTGATCTCAACTGGGACGTCCTTACCGTCAACAATTCAGGTCTGGCAGGGAATAATATCCGATGCATTACTTTTGATTTAGATGGTACCGCATGGGTAGGGACCACAACCGGGGTTACACACATGAGCATTACAACAGGTATTAAAGAAGTGCCGGAAAACCCAAACACATTGACAATTTCACCTAACCCTGCTTCTGAAACCATTACCGTTGTCGCACCCGATGGGGCTTGGGGCAATCTAAAATTTTATACTTGCACAGGTTCCTTAATCGAGACAGTTTCAAATGTTGTTCCCGGTCAACAATACACTTTTGAGGTTCGATTATGGCCTCCCGGCATCTATTTTGTTACTGCTACCACGCAGGGGCGCGGCATGAGGACCGGCAGATTGATAGTGCAACGGTAGTTAAGAAGCTCTTGCTTTGGGTTATCCGCAAGTTTCCTACTTTTGCCCACTCTCTTGCGCAACCCATGGAATTAATTACCCGACTTTTTGGATTTCAGAAAAAAACCGAGCAGCCCGATATCCCGTTTGGCCGCTTTTCGGATGCCTATAAATCTGATGCGCAGCAACAGGCATTTGACCGCTCTTTGGAATCCTTTGAACAGGGTGCACATTTGGCTGCTTATCGGGATTTTTTGGCCTTCCTCCAGGACGAAGATGCTAAAATTCCCAATATCACCTGGCAGGAGCAAAATGGAGAAATCAGCTTCGAACTTTGGCAAGGCTCCCAGCTGATTACGGGGTCCGCCAATGCACAAAAAGTAAAAGCTGAAAGCAAGGTGGCCCGTGCCACCGACCTGAACGTGGGTTTTATGCGCCGACTCATCGAGGCTAATTTCAACCTGAAATTCAGCCGTTTCGCGCTCGACCCCGACAACAATCTCTGCATTGTGTTCGATTCCAGCACCCTGGACGGCTCGCCGCTCAAGATCCTGCATGCTCTGCGCGAGCTGGCCATACATGCAGACAAACAGGATGATCTGTTGCTCAATGAATTCGCTGTGCTCAGCTCTGTCGCAGAGCGTACGCACGACAGCATATCAGACGCCGAAAAAGAAGTAAAATACACCTATATCTGTCGCTCCATCGAGGCTGCATTTGCCGAAATTGACAAAGGCAAACCTGACCCGAATACCTATCCAGGCAGCTATGCCTATTTGTTGCTCGCGCTTGCGTTTCGGCTCGACTATCTGGTTAAGCCAGAAGGGTTTATGATGGATCTGCTGGAAAAGGTCTATGCGGCCTACTTTACCAAAAACAACCTCACGCCTCAGGTAAAAGTGCAACAGATGCGTCGCGAATTCCAGACGCTTCTGGACCGCCCTAAAGAGGCGTTTTTCAAAGAAATGTATAGAACGCGCAGCACATTTGGAGCTAACCCCGCGGTGCCCCATGGCACTTTGGCCAGTTTTATCGGGGGAGAGTTGGCCAATATGGAATGGCCTATGCAACAAGGGCACGATACCCTGGCATTTTCAGTTGCCCAATATGTAGTGGGCTTCACCCTCTTTCACCAGGCTCCGCCTAAACCTGACCGGGAGTTTTTGCATTTGTTCTATCAAATAACAGAGTCAGATTATTTTCGCGAACTCGGTTTTACCATTCCTTTTACCGATACCGCAGGACGGCTTCAAAAGGTCGAAATTTTGAAAGAAATCAAACACATTGCGGAGCGCAATCGATCGGAATACACACGGCTGCGCCCCAATATTTCAGGTCTTGATTTTGCATCTCTTACCCTGTTTGGAAAGTCTTATCTGCTGATGATCAAGGATTTGGATTTGACAAGGGAGTAAACAAAAAAGCCGCCCCTTACGGAGTGGCTAGTGTTTTGTTTTTTGATTTTAATTTCTTGTGCCCACTAGTTGGGATTGAACCCATAGTTTGACATGATCTTCTCTTTCAATTCCTTGCGTGCAAAAAATATCCGGCTTTTCACGGTTCCTAAAGGCAAGCGCAGATCATCAGCAATTTCCTGGTACTTGTAACCCTCAAAGTGCATGGTGAAAGGAACACGGATACTGTCGTCCAAAGCAGATACCATAGAATTCAGTTCTTTTAGCAGTATGCCGCCTTCTGCAGCATTGGCTGCTGAGTGACTGAACGAATTAAGGTAATACTGGTTTTCTGTATTGTCCAATACCGTATTGGCTTTCACCTTTTTGCGGTAATTGTTGATGAAGATGTTCTTCATGATCGTGAACATCCATGCCTTGAAATTGGTGTCGGGCTGGAATTTATCGCGGTTGAACAAGGCGCGATAGGTCGTTTCCTGATACAGATCTTTGGCATCTTCCACGTTCTTCGTCAAGTTATAGGCGAAGGAGTGCAGCATGCTGGTCAACGTGCTCAGTTTAGTATTGAATTCCATACTTGTCATGGCGATCTCCTGTTTGTTTAATTAATGGCTCAAAGGTAATTGCTTGTTCAACAAAATCCAAACTTTGCTTCAACAAAAACTGTTAATTTTTTCAAAAAAAGATGTTGCAAACTTTAGTTTTTATATAAAAACTTGATTATCAATATTTTATGCAATTTTTAACAAATCTTCATAAGGTACCTTTGTTCAAAAAAAAATGAAGAGAGTTAACAAGCTGAAGAAAAGAAAGTATGTGTAAAAAGAATAAAAAACCACTTTCAGTAGGTCAGTAACGCACACAGGCAAATTATACGTTGACGCCCCACACAAATGGAAGTAAAAGGTAAATAAAAAGTAACAAAAGCAACACCGCCAACACATCCAGCAGAAACCCTGCCCGGGCCATGTCGCGGGTAGTAATATGGCCTGACGCAAACACAATGCTATTGGGTGCCGTTGCAATGGGCAACCCAAAACCAAAGGATGCAGCCATCGTAGCACTCAGCAAGAGTCCAAAAGGGTGCGAGCTAATGCTGCCTGCCAGGGCTGCCAATACGGGCATCATCATGGAAGCGGTGGCAATGTTGGAAGCAACCTCACTGAGCATTACCACCGCACTGAGCACCACTAAAAGAACCAGAGCATGGGGCAAAAATCCCAGTCCTTTCATTTGCTCCCCAAACCATACCGCCAATCCGCTTAGATCGAAGCCCTTGGAAAGCGCCAGTCCGCCCCCAAACAAAATGAGGATCCCCCAGGGGATCTTAGCGGCGGTGGGCCAATCCAGCAGGGTGGTTTTTTCTGACCTGCTCCCGGCTGGCATAACAAAGAACAAGATCGCTCCCAAAATAGCCACTACAGTATCCGAACAGTAAGCAGGTACTTTGTCCAGGTTTTCAGGGAGCGCAAGACCGGCCATATTAAGGTGTATCCAAAGGTTTAGCGGCTTGTACCACAAAAGCGACCCGGTAACCCAGGCTAATATTACTGCCCCAAACACCCACAAAATACGTTTTTCCGGAGAGGAAATTGCTCCCAACGAGGCATACTGCTCCCTCATATGTGATTGGCTGTCAATGCTTTTGTCGGTATTATTTCCAATTGGAAAGATCCAGATGAGCATTTTCCAGCATACCAGCAACAGGGTCAATGCAAAGGGAAAACCGAAGAGCAGCCATTTGCCAAATGAAACGCTTTGCCCCATATTTTGCTGTACAAAAGAAATAAAAATAGCGTTGGTGGGTGTGCCGATCAGTGTGGCAAGGCCACCTATGGAGCAGGCATAAGCAACACCCAGCATCAAAGCTTTGGAAAAATTTGCCTGACCGGACAATCCTTTCGCTTGCGCTGCTACTGCAATGGCCACCGGAGTCATCATTACCGCGGTGGCGGTGTTTGAGATCCACATGGAAATAAACGCAGTGGCTACCATAAATCCTAGTACGGTATGGGCAGGGTCGGTACCGATCCAAAGCACCATGCGCAAGGCAATTCGGCGGTGGAGCTGCCAGCGCTCTATGGATTTGCCCATAAAAAAACCAGCCATAAACAGGAAAATGATCTCATTGCCGTATTCCGCAGAAACCACTTTGAGCGAAGCTACGCCCGATAATGGCAAGAGTACAAGGGGCAACAGCGAAGTGGCTGCCATTTCAATCGGCTCGGTGATCCACCAGATGGCCACCCAGAGGGTAATGGCAGCAGTGATCTGGGCGGGCCAGGGCATCCCTGCGGGCGTTGGCGCCAGCGCAACCAGCGCGAAAAGCGCAGGTCCGGCAAATAGAGCGATTCTTCTGAAGTCCATGCGAAGTGTTTATGGAGCCGAGAGTTTTTCACGCAGATGTTACGCAGATTCCCTCGCAGATGTTACGCAGATACGATCTACTCAAATCTGCGTAACATCTGCGAGGGAATCTGCGTAACATCTGCGAGAGAAAACTTTCTCGGCTTATCCTCCGCAAAGGACGAAAAGATTGGCACAATCTTAATGCTGCACCACAAATTTCAGGAAAAGAGACCGACTGTCAGAGCGCCGCCCCCTCAAAATACCTTGTCCCGGCGCATCCACCACTTCCAACCCGTCAAAGCGAGTGCTATTCCGAAACCAAACCAGCCTGTTCCCGCCAATACCCACAAGACAAAAGAACTTGCCAAAAATACGGTGGCCCAATGCCCCACAAAATCAAGGCGTTTGGGGACAAATACAAGCGCAAACAATAGGGCTAAATGAGCGGCCATGAAGATATTTCCAGCCCATTCGCTGTGTTTCCAGGAAGCATAAGAAAGCCAGGCACCACCCAGCACAGCCAGCGAAATATACAACCAGCGGTAAAACAAATTGACATCAGGCGCACAATCGCAGCCCGTTTTGGGTGCTCCGCTGCCTGCTATGATACGGCGGTTGTAGGTGATGATCTGATACAAGGGATAAAGCAACGGGCGGAACCAGCGGCTGCGGAATAAAGGCTTGAAAACCGGCATACGCTCGCCGATGATGAGAAACAATGCGCTGAGGCCGTAGGTAACTTCGCCGGTCTTGGTATCAAGCAGGGGGATCTCGTGACGCGCCCGGTCAAAATCAATTTTAGCAAGCAGCTCAGGACTTACCTGGGTAAATCCCCTGCGTTCTTTTAGCCAGCCAGCTTTTACAAAACCTGCTGTATATGCTTGACACATCGGGCAGGCGTCGTCATAGACAATGACTTTATTTTCAAGTGTTTGCATAAAAGAGTGGGTTTGGTTTGGAGTGAAACAAACCCACTCTCTTTAAGTTTTCAAAAAAAATTGAAAATTGAGTGCTAGCCACTAATTGCACAAATTTACACTAAATGTAATTCGTGCATTTAGCACATAAAGGCAAAATACCTACCGAAACCGCTCCGCTACTACCAAATCCTTCGACCCTGGCGTATAGGCATAAAACCCTTCTCCGCTTTTGGCGCCCAGTTTTCCTGCGGTCACCATATTGACCAGCAAGGGACAAGGAGCATATTTCGGATTTCCAAAACCATCCTGTAATACCCGAAGAATCGAAAGGCATACATCCAAGCCAATGAAATCAGCCAGTTGGAGCGGCCCCATGGGGTGTGCCATACCTAGTTTCATCACGTTATCAATGCCTTCCACATCGCTAACGCCTTCGTAAAGCGCATAGATCGCTTCGTTGAGCATGGGCATGAGGATGCGGTTCGCTATAAAGCCCGGGTAATCGTTCACTTCTACCGGGATTTTGCCCAACTGTTGAGAAAGGGCCATAATCCGTTGACATACATCATCAGAAGTAGCGTAGCCCCGTATCACTTCCACCAATTTCATCACCGGCACCGGATTCATGAAGTGCATCCCGATGACCTGTGCAGGGCGTTGGGTGGCGGCTGCTATCTGGGTGATGCTGATGCTACTGGTATTAGTGGCAAGTATGGCCGAGGCAGGCCCATGTTGGTCTACATCCGTAAAAATCTTGAGTTTCAAACCGGCATTTTCGGTGGCGGCCTCTACTACCAGGTCTGCATTGGCAACTCCTTGTCGCAGGTCGGTCATGGGATGAATACGGCGCAACGTAGCGGACTTTTCATCTTCGCTGAGCGTGCCTTTGGCGATTTGGCGGTCAAGGTTTTTGCCGATGGTGGCCAGCGCATTGTCCAATGCAGCAGATGCCACATCAACCAGGGTCACGTTGAATCCATTTTGAGCAAACACGTGAGCAATGCCGTTGCCCATGGTACCACTCCCAATAACAGTTATATTTTGCATGAAAAATGTTTGTGTGAATGAATTTGGTTACGTAATCCTAAGAACTATAAATGACCCAATGACAATAAATGACCCAATGACTACTTCCCCAACTTCCCTCGCCACTCCTCAATAGCCGCTTCAATGGCCTCCTTGCGATTTTCCGGGTCAGGGTGGCTGCTCTGGAATTCGGGTGTACGGTTTGGCCCGGAGGCTTGTTTCAATATTTCCATAACATCAATCAGGTTTCTTGGGTCGTACCCTGCTTCGAGCATGAAACGGACGCCGAGATTATCGCTTTGAAGTTCCTGGCTTCGACCATATTTAAGTTGGATCATATTGGCCACAGATTGAGCGATATATCCCGAATTTGGATTAGAGGGATCATAAGTTGCCATCGTAACGGCTCCTGTGATCCCTTGAGCCAGTTCCATTTGTGCAAGCCTTTCAGCGCTATGCCGTGCTACCACATGACCAACCTCATGGCCAAGTACGCCTGCCAACATATCTTCACTTAAGGTTTTCCCGTCTTCCGTCAGCCGAAACAACAGGCCTTCCGTAATGAAAATTTGTCCACCAGGCAGTGCAAATGCATTGATGGTTTGTGGGTCGGCAAGCAAGTGAAAATCATATTGGTAAGGGGTACGCGAAGCTGTCGATGCCTGCACCACTTTTTGCCCGACCTGCTTGACGATGGCGGCTGCTTGTTGGTTTCGGCTTAACCCACCCATTTCCTCCGCCATTTGAGGGGCGCTTTGAAGCCCCATTGCGATTTCCTGTTCAGGAGATAAAGCGATATGCTGGGTTTCGCCTGTAATATCGTTCACAGAGCTTTGGCCGTAATATTTGCACAGCGCAAATCCGGCCATTACCACAGCAACGATTAGTGTTGGGGGGATACGGAATCCACCACTTTGATTTTGACGGAACATAGTTGGATGTTTTGTTCTAATGTAATCGAATATTAAGGGACGAAAGTCGTTTAGCTTTTTGGAATTGCAAAACTTTAAAAAACTTTTGAACTTTAGCAATATAAGGGGGTTGTCTTGTTCTAACTTTGCCGAAATTAACAAAAAGGTCTTTTAAGCCTGGCTCATACCATATTCACTGACTTAACATTCATGGATTTACTGAAACAACTTTTTTCTGAAAAAGCACAAGCCCTCTCCAAAGAGGTAAAGGAATTACTCAAAGAACACGGTAAAGTAAAGATCGATGATGTGACCCTTGAGCAAGCCTATGGGGGTATGCGCGACATTACGAGCATGATTTGGGAGCCTTCTTTGCTCGACCCCGAAGAAGGGATCCGATTCAGAGGATACTCAATCCGCGAACTTCGTGAAAAACTTCCTCGTGCAAAAGGCGGGAAAGAGCCCCTGCCTGAAGGCCTTTTTTGGTTGATGCTGGTCGGTGAGATCCCTACTCCAGAGAATGTGAAGTGGCTAACCGAAAACTGGGTTCGCCGGGCCAATGTGCCCGAACACGTTTTTCGAACCATTGATGCACTGCCTGTCGATTCCCATCCAATGACACAATTCTCGGTGGGCGTAATGGCAATGCAAAACACCAGCGTGTTTTCTCAACGCTACACCATCGGAATGACCCGTTCGGAATATTGGGATGCTACCTACGAAGACACCATGAACCTGGCAGCAAGGTTGCCACGGGTTGCTGCCTATGTTTTTCGTCGTGTTTACCACAAAGGGGAGCATTTGTTGCCGGACATTTCCCTGGATTGGGGCGCCAATTTCGCGCACATGTTAGGCTATGACAATGATGACTTCAAAGAATACATGCGCCTGTTCCTTACGATCCATGCAGATCACGAAGGCGGCAATGCTTCTGCTCATACTACACATTTGGTTGGTTCTACCCTTAGCGATCCGTATTTATCCCTATCATCCGCTTTGAATGCCCTTGCTGGCCCGCTTCATGGCCTGGCAAATCAGGAGGTGATCCGTTGGATCCAAAAAATGGTAGAAACTTTGGGCACCTCAAAACCGAGCCGGGAACAGATTTCAGATTATGTAAAGAGCACGCTCGCCAGCGGTCGTGTCATCCCAGGGTATGGTCACGCAGTGCTTCGCAAGCCCGATCCTCGCTATATGGCTCAAAAGCAGTTCTGCGAAGATAATGTGCCTGATAATGAACTCGTAAAAGTTGTCTGGAAACTGTTTGATGTGGTGCCGCCCATCCTCAGCAGTCTTGGGAAAGTAAAAAACCCCTGGCCCAATGTGGACGCGCACTCGGGCGCCGTATTGATCCATTATGGCCTCACTCAATATAATTTCTATACTGTATTATTTGGTGTGAGCCGTTCTTTGGGTGTACTGGCAGCCCTTTGTTGGGCACGTGCGCTCAACTTACCGCTAGAAAGGCCGAAATCGGTTACCACTGCCTGGGTAAAAGAATTTCTTGAAAAAGAAGGCCTTTTAAAGGATGAAGAAGATTAGGAATGGGCATTATTTTCTAATCGCTTCTACCGGATCCATACGACTAGCTTGAGAAGCCGGAATAAGGCCGGATATCACCCCTACTGCTGCGGAGGTAACAATGCCCCATACAGAGTTGCTAAGAGAAAGATGTATGTCAAAATCAATGGCGGCCGAAATGGCGGCCGTTACTGCCCAGATAAGCAAGAGCCCCAGCAGTCCGCCAAAAATACAGAGCACTACGGCTTCAATTAATATTTCGAGCAGAATAAACCAACGCTTTGCGCCCAGGGCCATTTTGATGCCGATTATATTGGTGCGTTCGCGAACCGATACGAACATAATGTTGGCTACCGAAAACATCCCCACCAAAAGCGCAAAACCACCGATAAACATACCCGCCACATTCATAGTTCCGAACAACTGGTCGAATAGATTACTGATAATGGAAAGGGTATTTAGCGCGAAATTGTTTTCCTCTCTTGGTTTGATCCGTCGTTCACCCCGCAAGACCCCGGTGATCTCATCTTTCAACTCGTCCAGATCAGCGCCTGGTTTTGCTTTTACCTGGATGCTGGTTTGTTGCCCATGCTGCTGACTACGCACTCCAAAACCACGGCGTGCAAGATTATAACTTACCAGTACGCCGTTGTCGAAATTGAAAGGCTTGAGCAATTCTTTCCCTGATTTTTTGGTAACACCGATAATGCGAAGTTTTCGGCCGCCTACGCTGATGTCCTTGCCAAGCGGATCAATGCCTGTGCCAAAAACCCCTTCTGCGATCACTGCGCCGAGAATACAAACATCTGCACCGCTCTGATATTCTGTTGGAGAAAAATAACGCCCTTCCCCATCAAATTCCAGGTGAAAAAGTTCGTAGCAATCCTCCGTGAGCCCAAGAAAGAAGGCATTTTCTACGCTCGATGATTGCCACTTTACAGTTTTTGACCCTAAATATTGCCAGTAACCTACTTTGTCAGCCAGTTCGAGCTCTTCTTTAAGCCTTTCGAACTCATTAAATGTGAAATTTGGACGGCGCATCCACTTCCAAAAATTATCGCCCGGGTCTTCGGCCCAGGAAAATTTCTCGATATAGATCACATCGTTGCCGAGCTTCGCCATGGAACCTCGAATATTGTCTTCGAGCGAGTTGACGGCACTTTTTACCCCAATGATGCAAAAAATGCCAATTGTGACACCAAGGAGAGAAAGAAAGGAGCGTAATTTGTTGGCTAAAAGCTGTTGCCAAGCTTGCGCGGCGCCTTCGAATAATATTCGGAAGAATTGTTTCATCGCAATATCTCAATTATCCGCCGAAGGTAATTGCCATTTTTGTGCTCAAGCGAAGGATTCGATGAACAGCAAAAGTTGTTGGATGTACGGATTTAAGTCGCTTTATTATTGATATTTTCCAGCCTTTCTTTTTCACGCATTTGTTCACTTGTCAGGGTGCTGCCGTCGTGACTCCAACCGGGCGGACCGAAGAGGTACCATATCTTGGCTCGGAGTGGTTTTTTACTAAAAAGGTCCTTGATAATATTGATCCATTCATGGAAAACGATGTGGAAGGGATCCTTTTTTTTCAGGGGGGTCGTAAGGCCGTAACGCAAGGGTTGATAGGTATTTTCAGGCAGTTCTGGCTGAAACGTGCCAAACCATTTATCCCAAACTATCAGGAACATCCCGAGGTTTTTGTCCAGATAAAGCGGATTTGAAGCATGATGAACCCGATGGTGCGATGGCGTTACGAGAATGTGTTCGAGCCAGCCAAGTTTTCTGACGTGCTCCGTATGAACCAGAATTCCCCATATCTGAGTCGCGGAAAAAATGAAAAGAATGTCTGCGGCATTGAAGCCCGACAGGCAAAGGGGAATAAAATAGACAAACCGATACAGCGGTTGAAAAACGGAGGAGCGGAATCCTACGCTGAGATTGAATTGTTCGGAAGAATGGTGCGTCACATGTACAGCCCAGAAAAATCGACTGAAATGATCCACCCGGTGCAACCAATAGTACAAAAAATCCATGCCCACTACAAGCCAAAACCAATACCAGAAGGGGGTAGAAAATTCATACAAGCGATGTACCCAAAACCATTGAAAGATAACGAGGTACACAAATCGGAATCCCAAATCAACCCCTGCATTCAGCAGCATTAAATATAGGTTGGTGAGCGTGTCGCGAAGCGTATAAGATCTTGTATGTCGATAATGGCTCAGTAGGATTTCGGCCAGTATTACCACCGCATAAAGCGGGGTGGTGATCATAATTAAAAGTTGTTCGCGTACTGATTCCATGCGTAATTTTTATTTGTTTGTTCATCTGGATAATCGGATGGCCAGCTAATTTTCACTTCCAGTAATCCCCATTCGTGTAAATTCGTGTAATTAGTGGCTAAAAAACGCATTTTGTATTACCCTGATAAGTATCCAACTGCTCACGCCTATGAGAATGAAACCTGCCAATCGCACGATCTTTTCAGGCACTCCTGGTTTGAGCCGTTTCCCTATTTGATAGGCCAGCAGCACCTTGGCAAGGTCCGTACTGAACAAACTGATAAGCGCTGCCGCCATAAAGAAACGCAGATAATATTTATCACCATCTGGTGCATCTGAGCTTGCAGCGGCAGCCACGCCCAGCCAAAATAGCCAGTTGGAAGGGTTGGTCATATTGATTGAAAACCCTTGCAAAAAAGCAAAACGACGTTTTGGAAGGGCTTGAGAATCATTCATTTGCTTGTCAAAATTCCGCCTTCTCGGCCATACTGCTGAAATACCAAAGCCTAAGAGCAATAGTCCACAGATCAAACCAAACCATCGTTGAAACGCTGCGTCGTTTGTAATGACCGCCAGCCGGGCAGCGCCCCACCAACTGGCAAAAACCAGCATCAAATCACTGGTGAATGCTCCGCCAACCAAGGCCACCCCCTGCCGCGTCCCATGCTGCAACGTTGTGCGAATGTTCATAAAAAAAAGCGGCCCTATGAGTAGTCCGTAGGCCAACCCTGATAACAGCCCCTTAATTATTGGTTCCATGATTTTTGTATGCGCTCAGGTTGATCAAGGTGGTCAATTTGAATAATCGGGCTAATAATAAAATGGGTTTCCGGAAGCATTGCTACTTTAGCGGGGCAAAACTAAAGGGTTTGAGGCGTTCTGTCTGTAGTTTGAGCAATTTGACCGCTCAATTCAGAATCCATCAAAACCATTTTTTCAATTACTAAACCAGTTTTCATAGCAAATGAAAAACCTTATTTTTTTGTTGCTGGCTTGCATAGTTTGTTTCTTCAGCTTCGGATGCCCAAAACCTGTCCCCGTTCCAGTCAAATTTAGTCTGGACAATCCCTTTTCGCTTCAAGTTGGGCAAATTGGTGAATTAAAAGAGGATCAAAGCTTTACCATCAAATTTGAAAAGGTTGGGGCTGATAGCCGATGCCCTGTCGGAGTGGAGTGCATAACGGCTGGCAAAGCAGAGGTTGTGCTGACTCTGACCAAAGGGGCGGAGACCCAAACAGTCACGCTGCCTTTCACTATGACCAATGGCACCAGCAATGTCACTGATTTCAAGGGCCATACGATACGAGTGCTTGGAGTAGCTCCTATCAAGTTTAAGGACAAAGAGATCAACCCAAATGAATACACCATAATAGTAAAAGTTACGGAATCATTGCCACCCATCCCTCAGGTTAAAATCGGCGAACCCTTCACCCTGGCTATGGGAGGAAGTTTGGCCACCCCCGATGATTATTCCGGAGTAATTCGATTTGATTCTGTGGTGGGCGATAGCCGCTGCCCGGAAGGCGTGAAATGTATTTGGGCGGGCCGCGCCGACGCTGCGTTCTCGTTCACAAGGGAAAGACAAACGCAATCGATATTATTGGCCAGTGGCGACTTGAGCAAAGGAGGAAAGGGAGAGGCACAATTAGGTGCTTATACCTTGAAGATCAATACTATATTACCGGCAAAAGGACAGGTGCCGATACCCCAGCAGGATTATAAGGCGGTATTGATTTTATTGAAACAAGGAGGTTGATAGCTGATCTATCATTCCTTGCTCTTTATCCGGTATTCCCCGCTTTCCAGCCTTTTTTGGGCAAAATCAAAATACTCCGGCACTACCTCAAAGCCTAAATAACGCCGGCCTTCGAGCTGGCTAACCACAGCCGTTTGACCGGAACCTAGAAATGGATCGAGCACCAAATCGCCGGGCAAACTACTGTAAGCCAATATTTTGCGAATAAGTTCGGCAGGAAGTTTGGTGGGGGTTTTTACATCCCCCGTCCAGTATTCGCGGGGAATGCTCCAAACGTCCTCTTTATCCTTGTAATGCGCACTGCCTCCATCTGGGTGTATCGCATCCTTGGCGTAACGGGCATAGGGGTAAAACTTTCGCTGCTTTTCATCGAGGCTTATAAACAAGACGTGGTAATGTGAAGTGACATACTTCCTTTTTGTGACCAACCCGAACTGGTATTTCCAGATCAAATGGTTCACGAGCGTCAGCTCTAATTCGTCAATCACTATGAGCAGATCCTTCAGATAATTCCAGCCAGAAAAAATATAAAGGCTTCCAGAAGGCTTCAATACCCGCTTTATCTGGGTCAACCA
>JBJXGO010000266.1:0-8687 GCA_046160345.1 Saprospiraceae bacterium | reverse complement strand
TGGTGCTCTCTCCGCTTGCAGTGATACGCCCTAAACTTATCGAGAAAATGGTGGACAATTACATCCTTCCCGGCGATGTGAGCGGTCTTACCATGATGGCCTGCATTATCCTGGGGGTTTTGATTCTGGATGTGGTGCTGCGCTATCTTTTCCTTTATCATGCCGACTGGCTTGGCCAAGCCACCATTCGCGATCTGCGCGTAAAGGTGTTCAACCATATTACTTCCTTGAATCTCAAGTATTTCGACAAAACGCCCATTGGTCAGAGCAGCACGCGTACCATCAACGATATCGAGGCCATCAACACAATATTTAGCGAAGGGAGCGTGACTATCCTGGCAGATTTGGTCACTATTTTTGCCGTGCTGGGGGTCATGTTTTTCACTTCCTGGAAATTAACGCTGGTAGTGCTCTCGGTGTTTCCGCTCCTGATCTGGGGCAGTTACCAATTCAAAGAAAGCGTGCGCAAGAGTTATGAAAATGTGCGCAACCACGTCGCCACCATGAATTCCTTTCTACAGGAACGTATCAGCGGCATGCGTATCGTGCAGATATTCAACGCGGAAAATCGCGAGGCCGAAAAATTTCGCCAAATCAACCGCGACTACACTTCTGCCAACTTGAAAGCAATATTCGCCTATGCCATTTTTTTTCCGGTGGTGGATATTATCTCGGCCCTTTCTCTGGGCTTGATGGTCTGGTATGGTGCACGCGGAGTGCTGAGTGAAGAGGTAACCATAGGGGTATTGATTGCTTTCCCCTTGTATATTTCGATGCTTTACCGCCCCATCAGGATGCTGGCCGACAAATTTAACACGCTGCAAATGGGCCTTATCGCTGCCGAAAGGGTATTTAAATTATTGGAAGACAACGACACCGTTGAAAATAGCGGAACGCTCGCCCCCGCAAAACTGCGCGGCGAACTTGCCTTTGACAAGGTATGGTTTTCATATTCAGACAATCTTGAAACCGATGCCGTGCTTCAGGATGTGTCGTTCAACATTAATCCCGGCGAAACACTGGCCATCGTGGGCAATACAGGAAGTGGAAAAACAACCATTATCAGCCTGCTCAACCGCTTTTACGAGATTCAGCAGGGGAA
Source organism: Saprospiraceae bacterium (assembly GCA_046160345.1). GTDB lineage: Bacteria > Bacteroidota > Bacteroidia > Chitinophagales > Saprospiraceae > M3007. The sequence goes on along the minus strand of JBJXGO010000266.1, from coordinate 7,585 downwards.
AATCCTGATAGATGGGCATGATATTCACGAATATGATGTGTTTGCACTCCGTCGGCACATTGCAGTAGTTTTGCAGGATGTGTTCCTTTTTTCCGGCACGGTGCTGGAGAATATTACCCTGCGCGACCCAAATATTTCCGAAGCACAAGTAATTGAAGCCGCCAAGATGATCGGGGCGCACAAATTCATCAAAAAACTCCCCGGAGGCTATCAATACCAGGTGATGGAACGCGGAGCCACCCTCTCAATGGGCCAGCGACAATTGATATCTTTTGTTCGCGCACTTGTTTTTAACCCCGAAATCCTGGTTTTGGACGAGGCGACTTCTTCGATTGACCCGGAATCTGAGTCCGTCATCCAGCACGCCATCGAGAAACTTATCATTCGCCGTACCAGCATCATTATCGCGCACCGGCTCAGCACCATACGACGGGCAACCAATATTTTGGTTCTCGAAAAAGGCCGGGTGCAGGAATTTGGTCCGCATGAAGCACTGGTGGAAATTGAAAACGGGAAATACCGGGAATTGTATGAAAAACAGTTTTTGGCGGCAGTGGCGGCATGAGATTTGTTTCACGCAGATGTTACGCAGATGTTTCACACAGATGTTACGCAGATCTGTGTAACATCTGTGTGAAACATCTGCGTAACATCTGCGTGAAACATCAATGAATGACCTTTGCCCGCTTTGAGCCTAATGTGTGAAACATCTGCGTGAAATAACCGCATAAAAAATCACCCGAATGCGACACCTTTACTGGTACCCAATCTTCTTCTTGTTGATTTTTACAGGCGATCGCATCGCCGGGGGATGTATGCGCATTAAAGCCGCTGAGAGTCAGTTTCGGTACTCAAGGCTCTACAACAAGCAAGAAAAATCGGATATTTTGCTTTTAGGAAATTCGCGCGGGCTTGCATTTTATCAACCTTATATCGAGGAGATCACAGGATTGACTACCTGCAACCTGAGTTACAATGGTCTCCCGATGGATGCTGCAAAATGCCTTGTGCTTGATTATCACGAACTAAAACATAGCCCGAAAAACCCGGAAATCTGGCTGATAGACATTACTATGTGCGACCGGGAAAACGACGAGCTCCTTGCCGGTTTTCTCCTGTATGCCCATCGGTCCAAAAACCTGGATACCTTGATTTTCAACAAGTTGCCCAAGGTATGGTGGGGCGGTCAAGTGTCCTGGTTATTCCGCCACAACAACGAAATTTTCCAACGCACGCTGGCTTTTCAAAACAGATCCGACAAGGATTGGCTACTCGACCGGACCATTCCAAAATCCCTGGCTGACGAGGTTTCCAAACACACCTACGATTTAGAATCCCAACCGTATTTGATCCAAAATTTAAAGGAAGTGGTAGAACTGGCGCAGCGGTCAAAAATAAAAGTAGCCCTGGTTATTGGCCCGTACTTCCCTGGTTTTCAGGTCAAAAACCTCGATGTGTTCAAAACAGCCGTTGAAAAAGCAACAGGGCTTCAGGTACACGACTACCGCGCTGCGCTGATTGATCCGGCGGATTTTGGCGACTTTATGCACCCGAATAAAAAGGGGAGTATGAAGTACATTGATCTGTTGAAAAGAGACGGGCTGCTGTCACCATAGCCTTGCTTACCAGGTATTTTCCAAATCTTTTGGTTCGTAACGATGGTCGCGCTTGGTATAGTAGCTGGAGTCGCCTGGTTTTTTGCGGAGTTGCATACTGGATGCCCCGAACATGCGGGCTAACCAGGCAATGGGGGTAAGAAACAGGTAAAACACCGCTGAAAGCAAAATTTTGCCATTTATCCACCCTAAAGCTTTTGCAAGCAAGCTCCAGGCTTGATGGATTTTATAAGCGGCAAAAGGCCAAAGCGCGCCAAATACGCCAACGACCAGGGCGACGCGCAGCAACCAGGGGTTTTTCAACCAAAAAAATAACGCCAACAATCCTGTTGCGATAACCAGGCAAGATTCAAGAGATTTTAAGCGCTTTTCCATATCAAAACAAAGTGTAGATAAAGGGTGCCACAGCACTTCCGCCGCCAATCACAAGTAATACCCCCAATAAGAGCAGAACGACAATGATTGGCGCCAGCCACCATTTTTTCCGGGCTCTAAGAAATTGAAACATTTCTCGTAGAAATTCCATGATGCTTATTTTAATAAAGTGATCAATCAAGTACAAATTCTTCTTTCCAACCGTCTTTTTCCTTCCATTCGGGCTGTGATTTTTTGTCAAAAATAAAATTTCCAACCACAAGGTAATCCATTTCAGTACGCATAAAACATCTATAGGCATCTTCCGGCGAGCAAACAATCGGTTCGCCGCGAACATTGAAACTGGTATTTACGATAACGCCCATGCCCGTCCGTTTGCGGAAAGCCTCAATAAGATCCCAATACCGGGGATTGGTCTCCTGGTGAACCGTCTGGATGCGGGCCGAAAAATCAATGTGCGTTATGGAAGGCATGTCAGAACGCAGGTGGTACAACTTTTCACGCACAGAAAGTCCATCATACCCATCCGGGACGGTTTTGCAACGATCCTCACGAACCGGGTGTACCAACAACATATAGGGAGAAATGCCTTGATAATCAAAGTATTCTGCTACTCGTTCGGCTTGAACAGAGGGCGCAAACGGTCGAAAGCTTTCACGATACTTGATTTTCAGGTTGAGTTTTTTCTGCATTTCCGGATTGCGCGGGTCGCCCAGAATGCTCCGGTTGCCCAAAGCGCGTGGACCAAATTCCATGCGACCTTGCACCCATCCTACCACATTGCCATCTGCGAGTCGGGAGGCCGTAGTTTCGGCTAGATCTTCAAAGTTGGCAAACTGCTCGTATTGGGCATTGTATTTTCGAGCCACAAGCAGCACCTCATGGTCGCCAAATTCCGGGCCGAGATAAGACCCCTTCATATCGTCGAGCGATGGAGCGGGTTTACGGTCTTGGCCAAAATAGATGTGATGTGCGGTCAATGCCGCGCCCAGCGAGCCTCCTGCATCGCCGGCAGCTGGTTGAATAAAAACCTGTTCAAACACACCCGACTTTTGAAGTTTGCCATTGGCGACGCAATTGAGCGCAACGCCTCCTGCAAGGCAAAGGTATCGGGCGTTCGTGAGCCGTTTTGCTTCTTGCGCCATACGTATCACCACCTCTTCTGTGACCCGCTGAATGGCAAGGCCAAGGTTACAATGCCAAGCCTCCAGAGGGTCTTCCGGCTGACGTTTGGGAAATCCAAAAAGCCGCTCCCAATCCTTGTCGCGAACCATGCGCAGCCCGGTAGTATAATCGAAATGATGCTGGTCGAGCCAAATAGAGCCGTCGGGCCGGGCATCCACCAGCTCTTCCAAAATGACTTTCACATAGCGGTCCACATCGGGCGACTTTGGATTGCCATAAGGAGCGAGGCCCATGAGTTTGTATTCACCAGAATTGACTCTGAAGCCTAAAAAATAGGTAAAGGCTGAATAAAGCAAGCCCAGGGAATGGGGAAATTGCAATTCACGCAAAATACTGATGTCTTTTCCCTGACCGTGACAAATACTTGCTGTAGCCCATTCGCCCACACCATCCACGGTCAGAATGGCGGCCTCTTCAAAAGGGGAAGGATAGAATGCGCTTGCCGCATGAGACAGGTGATGCTCAGGGAAAAGAAGTTTTGTCTTGTTCTGATCGAACGGCCCTGTTTTTTCTAATTCCTCACGCAGCAGTCGTTTGAGGAACATTTTTTCCTTCAGCCACACCGGCATCCCTGCCAAAAAAGACGAAAGGCCTCGGGGCGCAAATGCCTGATAAGTTTCAAGCAAACGCTCGAATTTTAGCAAGGGTTTATCATAAAAAGCTACGGCGTCCAGTTGATCTATACTCAACCCTGATTCTTTCAAGCAATATTGCACCGCATTCGTCGGGAAACCTGGATCGTGTTTCTTTCTGGTAAACCGCTCTTCTTGTGCGGCAGCCATAATCACCCCATTGCGCAATACGGCTGCGGCAGAATCGTGGTAAAAAGCGGATATTCCGAGGATGTTCATTCGTCAGGTTTCGTGTTTTGATCTGCAAGAAATTTATTGGTTTCCAAACAGTTGTTTTTCAATTTCTTTTTTTAAAAACTCGGCTACCAATTGATTGCCCCGGTCATTCCAGTGATAGCCATCGTTTGTACGAGTGCATTCTCCGGCGGCTTCTGCCTGACGCACGTAAGCGTCCAGACCTGCTAGAAAAGGAATCCCGTTATCTGCACAGAGTTTTGCAAACTGATCGTATTGCGGGTTGAAACTATCAGCACTGAATACCACTAATTGGGTATTTGACTGAGTCAGTGTCTTCATTTTACGGTAAACCGCATTCGTCATTTGAACACTTTTGGCATAGGGTTCATAAGCCAGGTTTTGTTCCGCAATGTACTGCTCTGCAGGGTGGGCCGGCGGTTTGTCGAAAGTACCAAGCAAGCCCCCCACTCTTTGGATTAAAAAATACAAAAAGTGCGAGTATCGCTTTACCGAGCGTGGCCATTCGATGGCCAATTGTTGGGTTATGCTTCCATCTTCCATCATATAAGGGCGTTTCATCCGAACGTGATAACCGGAGCGTTTTTCGAGTTCCCAATAATTGTCTACGAAATCATTGCTGCACATTTCCCATACCACAAGATCAGGCTTGATCTCTGGGAGGTAATGTTCTGCTATCAGATACTCTTGAGTACTGCCAAACCCTGCTGCGCCGTAAGCAAATATTTCAACAGGCAACGAATCGCCCAAAATCTTGTAAAAAGTCTTGTCATCTGAAGTTTGAGCACAGGCTATGTAGGAATCGCCCAGGAACAGCACTTTTTTCTTGGTTGTAGCGGGGTCGCCCCATTTCCTAAAGCCATATTTGCCAAAACTGATCTGGAGTGGATACGGGTTTCCTTTAAAGTCGCGCATTTCTCCGGAATGTCGATAGCCTTCTTTGACTACCCAGCCCACCAAATCGTGTGGTATCCGATAGTTGTAGGGTGGTGGCGCGGGTGGGTCATTTACAAATTTCGGAAAAAGACGAAATAAGAGCTCCCCGATCAAAGAAATGACTAACAAACCGAATAGCATCGCTATCAGTTGAAAAGCAATACGTTTGGAACGGCTGATAGATCTATCGGCTAAAGACATAAGCGGTGCTGTTAATCCGGTTTTGAATGCGCGAAGGTGCGAAAGGCAATGGTCTTGAGGAAATATTTAATTAAAAATAAGGTTTCCTTTGCGTGACCTTACGGAAAAAAATAGTCCTTAAAAGTCAACTTTTCATTCGCGAAAGCCCAGATAACGGCAATCACAAAAAATGCTCACCATGAAAAAAATTGCGATTTTTACCTTTTTTGCTTCGATTTTCACCCTTTCTTCCTGCGATGTACTTCAACAGGTAGCCAACCAGGCACTCTCGGAGCCCAGCCTCTCAGAAATTGGCCAAGGTCTTAAAGAGGCACTCAAAAACGGCATCAGCAAAGGCGCGGACGCACTCGCTCAGCGCGATGGCTATTTCAAAAGCGCCTACAAAATCCTGCTTCCGTCCGATGTGCGAAAAGTGACCGATAAGCTCAAAAACATACCCGGCTTTACCAATCTTGAAAATGAATTGCTGGAAAAGATGAACAGGGGCGCCGAAGATGCCGCCAAAGAAGCCAAGCCAATTTTCGTGGCCGCAATTACCGGGCTCAGCTTCAGCGATGCCACCAACATCCTTTTGGGCAGCGACAATGCGGCTACACAATACCTCAATAACACGACCAACAAGGCACTTTACGACAAGTTCAACCCAAAAATCGTAGCCTCCCTGGACAAGATCGGCGCAAATAGCCTCTGGAAAAAAGCTGCAGATGCTTACAACAAAATTCCGCTAGTCACTAAAGTCAATAACGATCTCGACGATTACGTGACCACGGAAGCGCTCAAAGGATTGTTTGGAAAAATTGCGGAGGAGGAGAAAAATATCCGTCGCAACAAGGTATTCCGAACCACCGAGCTCCTGAAAAAAGTGTTTGCAAAACAGGACGCAAACCGAAAGTAGGGGCGAGCGGGGAAGACTTCATTCCTAGCCTAAATTAACGTGAATTTTGGATAACTTCCGCCTTTTATCTCACATAAAACCGCGTAGCGGTGATATTTTGGTAGCACAATAGTGCGAAAAAAAAGATTAGAACCGCGTAGCGGTGACATTATTACGCCGTCAAAATGTCACCGCTACGCGGTTCCCAAAAAAACAAAACGCTGACGCTACCATAATGTCGCCACTATGCGGCTTTTTGCGAATTAGCAAATAAATCCTATCCAAAACTCACGTTAAATTACCATTTTTCTCGCAGATGTTACACAGATTTGAAGCGCAGATTTTACACTGATAATTTCTGCGTAAAATCTGCGCTTCAAATCTGTGTAACATCTGTGTGAAATGCAAGATCACTCATACCGCAAGGACTCGATCGGATCCAGGCGCGAAGCCTTCATGGCTGGATAAAAACCTGAGATCACGCCTACGATCATACACAGGGTGAAGCCCAAAAACATCCAGGCCCATGGGATCAGAAAGGAACCGCCCATAAAAAGGGGCATGATATTGCCAATCAATATACCCAGGAAAATGCCCACCAGACCGCCTATTTGGCAAATGGTGATGGCCTCGACCAAAAACTGGAGCATGATATTGCGCCGGGTAGCACCCAACGCTTTTGAAATACCGATTTCACGGGTGCGTTCTGTAACACTCACAAGCATTATGTTCATCAGACCAATGGCAGCACCGAGTAAGGTCATAAGGCCAATGGCCACCGCAGCCAGGCGCAGTGTCACGGTGTTTTCTTTCAAAATAGCCACGATACTGTCGCTCGCAAAAAGTTTGAAATCATCTTCTTCACCTGGCCGAAGTCCGCGGATCTGGCGAAAAAGGCCCGTTGCTTCAGATTGAGCCGCTTCCATCAAAGTTGGGTCCTGTACCGCCACCATCAGGAAATAATCCCGATTGTCACCACCAAAAAGTGCTTTTACATTCACGAGCGGTGCATATACCTTGCGGTCGCTCGATTCATTCATCGAAGAGCCTTTTGTGGCCATAACGCCCACCACACGATACCGATGGGCATTTATGGTAATAATTTGATCGAGGGCTTTTTCATTTTTTCCATCAAATAACATTTTCACGATATCTGAGCCGATGACCGCCACTGGGGCGCCGCTTTCCACCTCAATTTTTGAAAAATTGCGGCCGAGCGCAATATCTACCCCTTTCACATCCATAAAATTTTCGTCCGCGCCATTGAAAATAACATTGGGATTGGTTTTTTCTTCGCCAAATTTAACCGTAGCATTGCCTGTTCCATAACAACCAACTGCGACCTTGGCAGGAAAATTAAAACGTTCCTTGAACTCCATTGACTGCTTGAAGGTCACAGGCTCGGCTTGTTTTTGTTGTTTGCCCCGGCGATTGCTTCTCACTTCGTTCCATTTGCGTTCGATGCTAAACGAATTTGCCCCAAGGTTTGAAAGATTATCGCTAAGGGAATAGGCGATGGCATCAATGGCGGTCAAAATGCCCACCAAAGCCATAATACCAAAGGCAATAAT
>JBJXGO010000265.1:0-11648 GCA_046160345.1 Saprospiraceae bacterium | reverse complement strand
GATGCAGGAGGGACTTTTTCAATTTCAAACTCAAAGCGATCTATAGGGCAAGGGGATAGTTGTGCTTCTGTTTTGGTGGAAAAAAGTAACATTGAAAAACAAAGCAGAATCATAATCTGCCCCCCCCGTTTTTCCAAAAGAAAATTTTGTTGAGAATGGTAGTACGGTTTTAGAATTAAAGAAATGAAAGTGTTTACCCATTTTAACATCAGTTGCAATGGGTTTAAAATAAGAGAGAAATTTCTGCCCCCTTTTAGCCGCCATAGTCCCGACCGTTCTGGACGGAGGCGGCACCTTAGCTTCGGGGCATAACACAAGTGCTGCGGCGCCCTGAGTACTCGGGGCCACACGAAAAAACAGCATCGAAAAATCTTGCTGACAGGTTGGCACTGGACTTATAAGAGCGCGGGCCTATGAATTTCGGATTAGGTCAAATGAATACTAAAAGAGCGTCGGTTCGGATGAATCCCGACCAAGTCGGAACCAGGAGCAGCGTGCCAGGTTCCTTTTCGGTTCGTGGTCTCAGCTGATGCAAGTGCTGCCTCAGGAAGGCCTGTGGCGGCTAAAGCGGGCTGAAACATCGGGCGTACACTAGGTTTCTTTATAAATATCAACTATCTACTTGCCAAGGTATCACAAAGATAAACAATTCGGGCTAAGGACCAAGCCCAGGGCAAAAAATTATCCTTGTGTGTCGGGTATTGGCACAAGAGTTTTGAGAACCATCTTGGAATTCGGCTTGGCAAACAATAAAACCGCAAAATGTAAAACCAAGCGGGGTGGGCACCTCGACTATACATTTCGAGGTTTTACATTTTTCGGTTTTCCTTTCTCTATCTTTGCCCCGCAAATGGGCCGCATCCTCGCCATAGATTTTGGACTGAAACGCACGGGCATCGCAGTTACCGACCCCCTGAAAATTATCGCAAGTGCACTTGTCACGGTGCCTACGCATGAGGCGTTGGCGTTTCTTCAGCGTTACTGTGGAGAAGAGGAAGTGGACTATTTCGTGCTGGGGCTTCCGCTCCACATGGATGGCAATCCCGCTCAAATAGCCCCTCAGGCCGATGCATTTGCAGTGCGACTGCAAAAACTTTTCCCGGAAAAAAAAGTTGTCCGACAAGATGAGCGAAACAGCTCCAACGATGCGAAGAAAATCATCCTCCAGAGCGGCATCAAAAAACAAAAACGCCGGGACAAAGCATTGGTGGACAAAATAGCTGCCGCGCTAATTTTAGAGCAATATATGGAGGAAAATTATTGGTGAACTTACTTTTACGAAACTTTGAAAGTTTCGTAAAAGTGGCAAAAATTCAAATCAACAGCAGCAAAATGCTACTTCCAGTTTATGCCTACGGGCAACCGGTTTTGAAAAAAGTATCTGCCGAAATAGGCCCTGAATACCCAGATCTGCAGGCGCTTATCGCGAATATGTGGGAAACGATGTATCATGCTGACGGAGTAGGCATCGCCGCACCACAGGTGGGGCATGGCATCCGGCTCTTTGTGATCGATACGGAACAAGTGGACCGAAAAGAAGGAACTGAAGCGCCAACTGACACCCCGTTTAAACAGGTGTTCATCAACGCCCAAATGCTGGCCGCATCCAGCAAACCCTGGACATACGAAGAAGGCTGCCTGAGCATTCCAGATATTCGGGGAGATGTGGAAAGAGCCGATGGAATCCGAATCCGTTGGCAGGACGAAAACTTTCAGGAACATGAAGCAGAATTTACTGGTATTAACTCCCGGGTCATTCAGCACGAGTATGACCACATTGAAGGTATCCTGTTCACCGAAAGGCTGAAACCGCTCAAAAAACGACTTATTCAACGCAGATTGGAAGCCATTCGCGAAGGAAGAGTCAAGACAGATTACAAAATGAAGTTTTACACCGGTCGGTAAGAATAGTGTCTTAGACCTTACAAGTTTTTGTTATGGTATAAAAGTTGCAGGATAGCTTGCAATTAACATCTGCACACCATGCTCCGCCATCTCGATCTACTTGTAGCCGACCATCACCCTATATTTGTGGAGGGCCTTCGTTCAATGTTGTCCAATCCTGGCGTCGATGAGCGGTTTTCGTACAGCATTAATGCCGTAGCGAGCAATGGGCTTCAGGTAGCCGAATATATGGACAAATCCCAGCCCGACCTTTTTTTGATGGATCCTGATCTGCCGGAGGCAGAGCCTTTGAAAATCGTTTCTTCGATAAAACAGAAAAGTGCGAAAACCCGAATCCTGATCCTTAACGGCTCAGGCGATCCAGCACATATCCAGGCAGCCTTCAGAGCAGGTGCCGATGGCTATATGCTCAAAACCGGTTCGCGAGACGAGCTTTTACTGGCTGTGGGCGAGTTGGCCGAAGGCCGGACCTATGTAGGGCGCGGTTTGATAGCCATGGATATGAAAAGCAACGTTGTTTCGCTTACTCCTGATGAACGGTTTGCCCAAAGCAATGGCCTAACTCGCCGCGAAATGGAAATTTTGAAACTAATTGGCCAAGCGCTTACCAACAAAGAGATTTCCAACCGAATCTTCATCAGCGATCAGACGGCCAGCGTCCACCGTAAAAATATTATGCGCAAACTGGGCGTAAACAGCACCGGGTCGCTGATCAAGATGGCTTTTGAAAACAACCTGGTTTAAGCCAAAAATTCCTAAAAGCCTTTGGCAAATATTCGACAGTTTTTTATGTTTGCCGCCCTGTTCCAATCTTGCTTGTTGAGCATTGCACCTGTCTTTGCTTTTAATTAACCTTTTGGGGTTAGGAAATATATGCCATTAGGCATTGTATTTGTTACTTTATGTCTGTTTGTAAGCTTTCACCAAGAAAAACTTGGAGAGGTCTTAGCAACTTTTTTAACTTTGTCGCGCTTTGCGAAAACCTTTGGAAATTCCGTTTCGATTCAAAAAAGCACACTCAAACGATTACATTTTTTCTTAATCTTTATCTCATGAAAAAAGCGAATTCTACATTATTTTTTAATTTAATGGGTTGGTTCCTGACGTTGGCTGTATCGCTTTTACCAACCAATGTCGCAAATGCCCAATGCGCAATGATATGCAACGACTTGGTGCAAGTCTCCATGGACGATGACTGCCAAGTAGAATTGTTGCCCGATATGATCCTGGAAGGCAATGGCTGTCCGAACGGAGTATTTCAGGTACAAGCAAAGATCAATGGCGTATGGACGCCCGCTTCAGGCAATTTTGTCGCTACCGAGGCACATATCAACCTCACGCTTCAGGTGCGTGTAAAAGACCTTGTGTCGGGCAATTCTTGTATCGGCAATGCACACATTGAAGACAAGCTCCCGCCAGAGCTGGACTGCGCCGATTTGTTTCTGAACTGCGCCATCACCAATTACACCCCGGCATATCTGCTTAATGAACTCAACATTTCGGATGCCTATCCTTCGGTTGTTGAAAATTGCACCCCTACTACACTGACATATATTGACACCTGGTTTGACCTTGGCTGTTCTGGCATTATCAATGGCCATTCTGATATCAGTGCCTACGTAGTGCGCAAATGGACTGCTGTGGACGAAAGCGGCAATTCCGCTACCTGCAACCAATACCTCTATTTCGAACGCCGGCACGGTGTGGACGTGTTTTTCCCTGCAGATTACACCGTAGATTGCTCTGATCCGGTTACCAGCCCAAGTGTAACGGGCATCCCATACGTGGTTGATTTTGGGCATCAGTTCGACATTTGGCCCAACGGCACCTTTTGCGAACTAAACGCTACCTATCAGGATTTGAAATTGCCTATCTGTGATGGCACTTATAAAATTTTGCGCACCTGGACCGTTTATGACTGGTGTTTGCCCACCGGCCCACTCAACCCGCTTACCCACGTTCAGCTCATCAAAGTACTTGATGACCAAGGCCCCGAGCTGGAGTGCCCGGAAAACATGACCCTGAGCATCAATCCGAATGATTGCCACCTCGACCTCAACCTCCCGGATGTGATCGTGACTGACAATTGCTCACGCCTGGCTTCCATTGAGGCTCAATGGCAAGACTACAACGGCATATGGCAATCACTTTACGGAACCTTCACTAATTTCCCTGGCAACAACTTCTGGGATCGCGATACACTTGCAGTTCTGGGTTATGCTAATAACCTGGGCATAGGCGTCAACCAAATTAAATACATTATCAAAGATGATTGTGGCAACATCACAGTATGCTATTTTGATGTGACTGTGGCCGATTATGACCCGCCCACCGCGGCTTGTGACCAAACCACAACGATCGCACTTGGACTAGACGACCCGCTGGACTGCTATACCTCGGCCGATGGTTGTGCTTTTGCGGGGGTTACCTGGATAAAAGCAAGCACTTTCGACGATGGGTCTTATGATAACTGCAATGGCTTGAAATTCACCATCCGTCGTATGGAACCCTATTCCGATTGCATCAACAATCTGAGTACCACCCCATGCTATTTGGATTCAAATGGCGATTTGGTAATCAGCGAACAGGATATAGCGAAGATGGAACTCGATTCTATCAAGTTCTATTGTTGTGAGGTAGGTACTACCCAAACAGTGATCCTTCGGGTGTATCAAACCGATTTGAATGGCGTGATCATGTACGACGATTTTGGTGACCCAATTTACAACGAGTGCATGATCCAGGTGGAAGTACAAGACAAGTTGAAACCAACTTGCCTTCCTCCCCCACAAGTATCTGTTAACTGTGAAAATTTTGACCCAAGCCTCTGGTCCTACGGAAAGGCGCAGATCTCTGACAACTGTTGCCTGGATTCTACCAAAGTCTATCAAGGCCAATGCGGCCTGACACATACGGTAAACTACTCCTTGTTCGACACCGTTTGCAATAAAGGCACGATTACCCGGACTTTCCGCGCCTTCGACTGCCATGGTTTTAGCAGCCAATGCACACAACGCATAATTGTTACCTATAATCAAAATTACTATATCAAATTCCCGAACGATGCCATAGTAACCGTTTGCGACGGATCGGGTATTTATGGAGAGCCGAGCTTCTTTGGTAAAGATTGCGAATTGTTGGGCGTTTCGTTCCAGGACGAAGTATTCACTGTAGTCCCGGATGCCTGTTTCAAAATCGAACGAACCTGGCAAATTATCAACTGGTGCACCTACAACCCCAACGTTGGCTGCATTTATGTGCCCAACCCGAATCCGAATCCACAAGCAAACCACCCATCCAACTTGCCCGGGCCTACCGTTTCGGCATGCGGCACCCCCGCACCCTGGGCACCAACTATCGTAAGGATCAACCCAAATGACCCTTTGACGACAAATTTCTGCCAATATTGGAACAAAGATGCCAACTGCTACCAATATAAGCAGATCATTAAAATCATTGACGGACAAGCACCCACGGGCACTTATGTAACCCCCACTTGTGATAACCAAAACTGGAAAACGCCCAATAACCCACTTTTGTGGAATGAAATGTATTGGTGGGACAACGGTATTCAAACCCACGACCTTTGCGAAGAACCCACTGATCTGTGCATCACCGCTACGGATGCCTGCTCAGGCTCAAACGTAAATATCGAATACCTGCTTTTCCTTGATCTAGACGGAGACAATATCATGGAAACAGTGGTCAATTCCATCAGCACCGGTATTGGTGGTTTGGGCTGGAACAACGTGTTGTACGACAACCTGAACACGCCGAACTTTGGCGGCGGCATCCCGCGCCAGTTTGACGAGCGCCCGGTTCCTGCCAACCAAAAATGGGGCTTCGCCCTTCAGGAAACAGTAAACGGCAACAACAAAATAGGATGCCTGCGCTGGAATACACAACAACAGCAGAATACCTATGTCGTGCCAGAACTGCCCCATGGTACCCACAAGATCAAGTGGTTTATTACCGATGGTTGTGGCAACAACAAAGAATACGAATATACTTTCACCGTGAAAGATTGCAAGGCGCCTACTGTGGTTTGCCTTAACGGCCTTTCAGTGAATATTATGCCGACTGGCATGATTCAATTGTGGGCTTCTGACTTCCTGCAATATACGGAAGACAACTGTACACCTTCCAACCAGATCAAGATTGGCATACGCAAATGCAACACAGGTACCGGGTTCCCTATAGATCCAGGTACTGGGCAACCTATTACTTCGGTTTCCTTCACCTGCACCGAAATAGGCCTGCAATGTGTAGAACTTTGGGCAATAGATGCTGCAGGCAATGCTGACTTCTGCGAAACATTTGTCATAGTCCAGGACAATTTCGGGACATGCGGTGGCAATCCAATTCCTGTTATTGCAGGCGCACTCAAGACTGAAACACAAGAAGGAATAGAAGAGGCGACTATAGTCATGCAAGGTGTGCCACCCAACGGTATCCCTACCCCATTAATGTATGAAATGACCGACAATTTGGGTAATTACCTTTATATAAATGCGCTGCCCGTAGGTTCTGACTATACCATCGCTCCGGAAAAGGATGACAACCCACTTAATGGTGTGACCACCTACGATCTGGTGCTTATTTCCAAACATATATTGGGATTAGAGCCATTCAACAGCCCTTTCAAAATGATCGCTGCGGATGCGAACAAGAGCGGAAGTATTACCACCTTCGACATAGTTGAATTCCGTAAACTCATCCTGGGCATCTATAGCGAAATGCCGAACAACACTTCCTGGCGTTTTGTGGACAAAGCCTATATTTTCCCCAACCCGCTCAATCCTTTCCAGGATTTGTTCCCCGAAACAATCTCTGTTCAGCATATGCAAATGGCAAACCTAAACGAAGATTTTGTTGGAGTCAAAATCGGTGATGTAAACAATTCCGTCATACCGAACGCTCAAGCACCTGCCGATGAGCGGGCCTTCGGTACTATGTACTTTGATGTGGACGACCGGGAAGTGAAGGCCGGAGACATCGTTGAAGTAAAAATGACAGCGGCTGAAAAAGTAGCAGGCTATCAATTCACCTTGAATTTCAATGGCTTAGAAGCCTTGGAGGTCTTGCCCGGCAGCGATATGAGCAAAGAGAATTTTGCCATTTTCGCCAATGCAATAACGGCTTCCGTGAACACCCAGGCGGGAGAATTCAGCTTCCGGTTCCGCGCAACAAGCGCTGGTTTGTTGAGCCAAATGATCAGTTTGGGCAACGGAATCACCCGGACCGAGGGCTATGCAATGGTCAATGGCAGTCTGAATAAAAAAGACCTGGCGTTGCGTTTCAAATCCGGCTCGGGAGTTTCTATTAGCGGTGCCGGATTCGAATTGCTTCAAAATGCACCAAACCCTGCAAAAGGCTTCACCAACATCTCCTTCAATCTGCCGGAAGCTGCCGAGGCTACATTGAGCATCAGCAACGCGGAAGGTCGGTTGATCAAGGTATTGAATGGCGCTTTTGTCAAGGGGATGAATACCATTACCTTACAGCGTGCTGAACTGGAGCCAGGTATCCTGTTTTACCAATTGGATACGCCTACTCATAGTGCAACGAAGAAAATGATTGTAGTAGAATAACAATTGGTCTGACGAATAGAAGTTCAAAGGCGCGGTTCACAGGCAATACCCTGTGAACCGCGTTTCATTTCGGGCCAATACCTACCTTTGCCACATGCGCCATCCGCTTCCCAGTGTTGAACAATTTGTGCAAGGCATCCGCAGATCCGACCGCGTCCTGCTTGGTCAGGCGATTACCCTGGTTGAAAGCACTCGGGAAGACCACCAGGCCATTGCACGCCAGATCATCGCTCAACTTTTACTCGCCGCCGGGACAGGGCCGCCCACCACGCTAAGGATCGCTGTGACAGGTGCGCCCGGCGTAGGCAAAAGCACCTTTATCGAAGCCCTCGGATTGCATCTGATAGCACAAGGCAAACGCCCTGCCGTGCTTGCGATAGACCCTTCAAGCACACTTAGCGGGGGCAGTATTTTGGGAGACAAAACCCGGATGGAGCAACTTTCTACTTCCGGACAAGCCTTTATAAGACCCTCGCCCTCAGGAGATTCCCTTGGCGGAGTGGCTCGAAAGACCCGCGAAGCCATCATTTTGGTGGAGGCAGCAGGATTTGATACCATAATAATTGAAACAGTGGGCGTAGGTCAATCGGAAATAGCCGCCCAACGCATGACCGATGTGTTTTTACTGTTACTCCTGCCGGGTGCGGGCGATGAGCTCCAAGGCATCAAACGTGGTATCGTGGAAATGGCAGACTTTCTGATAGTTAACAAATCGGATGGCGACCGCGTCAAGTTGGCAAACCAGGCTCAAGGGCATTACCTGAATGCCATTCACCTTTTTCCACCCAAGTCCAACAACTGGCAATCCAGCGTAATGGCTTGCAGTGCATTGGAAAACAAAGGCATTTCTGAAGTCTGGGAGCTTATTTTAGAATTCCAACGTATCACCCTGGCAAATGGATTTTTACAGAAAAATCGTCGGCACCAGGCCCAATTTTGGTTGGAAGACGCTCTGGAGGAAGGCTTAAAAGCAATATTTTACAAACACCCGGCCGTTAAAGAAAAACTTGCTGAAGTAGAAAACGAGGTGCTGGCAGGACGGATTTCGCCGACAGAAGCCGCTGCGCAGGTGATTGAGAAATTTATCAAACAACTGTAGTATGTCCCAATATCTCTCCATACCATGAACCTCCCGCTCCTCATTT
The DNA here is from genome assembly GCA_046160345.1 of Saprospiraceae bacterium. Classification (GTDB taxonomy): domain Bacteria; phylum Bacteroidota; class Bacteroidia; order Chitinophagales; family Saprospiraceae; genus M3007. The sequence goes on along the minus strand of JBJXGO010000265.1, from coordinate 3,007 downwards.
CACGGCGTTATCTTTTTGCGAAGCGAAGCACCAATGCCATCAATATCATCACCGGGATTTCGGTGTTGGGTGTGGCCATTGGCACTGCAGCGCTCATACTGGTACTTTCGGTATTCAATGGGTTTGAGGATTTGCTCTCCAGCCTGTTTGGCCATTTCAACCCTGAACTAAAAATTACCGCCACAAAAGGCAAAACTTTTGAAGTGGATAGTTTTGTACTCGTGAAAATGAGGGCCTTGCCAGACATAGAAACTGTGAGTGAAACTTTGGAGGAAATCGCCTTTTTTGAGCACGAGGGCTCTCAGGATTTCGGGGTACTAAAAGGTGTTGATGCTAATTTTGCACGGGTCAACGGTATTGACTCCGATACGACCCTTCGCGAGGGGCAATATTTATTAAAAGACGGGGAACGCAATTGCCTGGTACTAGGGGCTGGAGTGCACAACAAATTGAGTGTCAACGTCAACAACCCATTATCTGCCATCACCGTATATATGCCGGAGCAACAAACGGGGCTGCTTGACAAACCATTCAAGACCCGGCTTGCAAGCCCCGTTGGCATTTTTGCGATACAACAGGAATACGACAATGAATATGTGTTGACCAACCTGGATTTTGTACGCGAACTTTTAGAGGCTTCCCCACGCACTGTATCAGCATTGGAGATAAAATGTCGAACAGGTACCGATATTTCAGCAGTAAAAGAACAGGCGAATGCCTTGCTTGGAGAAGGTTTCACCATGAAAGACCGTTACGAACAAAACGAGGCCTTCTTCAAAGTAATGCAATTGGAAAAATGGATGGGTTTTGCCATTACCAGCCTGATGCTCCTGCTCATGGCATTTAATACCGTGGGTGCCTTATGGATGATCGTGCTTGACAAACAACGCGATATAAGCACCCTCAAAAGTATCGGGGCAACGGATTCCACCATACATCGCATCTTTTTACTTGAAGGTATTTTGCTCAGCGTCCTGGGCATGGGCATGGGTCTTTTGCTCGCCATCGCGCTTTACATAGCCCAAAAAAACTGGGGCATTGTGACCATTCCTGATGGCTTTTTGGTAGATAGTTATCCGATTGCCATGAGGGCTTCCGATTTTTTGCCTGTGACGCTGACCGTGCTGGGCATTGGTTTTTTAGCTTCGATTTTGCCCGCGAGGCGGGCTGTACAGGTTCCTGCATTTTTGAGAGAGGAATAAGAGCGTATTTAAATTTCAGTGCCGAGGTGTTAATTAACCAAGAAAAAACCATCCCATCCACCTACAATTTTTCAAAATTTGTACCTTTGAGGTTCTAATATGTGACCAATATAGTACTTTAAAGTCTATACACCGCAATTTTGCAAATAGTACAACACACTAAATTTCCATTCAAATCATGGCATTAAAAGACAAATATTCCAGCGTACTAGCCCTGGGCGAAAAACTTGGTATCCGAGACGGTAAAGTTGATGAAGCTGATGGCGTTCTACGTATGTGGGGAACCGCTGAAGACACCTACCAAAAAGACCAAATTTGGGACGCGATCAAAGCTATCGCTGGTTCGAATCCGAATGATATCGCGGCAGATATCCAGGTTGCCAACACCGGCTATTACACCAAACACACTGTAGTTAAAGGTGAAAGCTTAAGCAAAATTGCCAAGCATTACTACGATGATATGATGAAATACAATGAGATCTTTAACGCTAACCGTCATATCCTCAGCAGTGCTGATGAGATTGAGGTTGGCCAGGAACTGATCATCCCTAATATCTGGAGCTGAGCCCTTGCAAATTGGGCACTTGATCCTGATTTAATATGGGTTACGATCAATGGTCCAATGAATCAAGGTTCTAAATTTGGCATCGCAGCCTAACCATGCATAGCAATGGCTGTCTCGCATCTCGTGGGGCAGCCTTTTTTCTTTGGAGGGAAGGCTCAAGTTTCTACCTTTGCCACTTAAAATGTTGATTAGGGTCTATGACTGATTTTTCCAAATTAAAAGAACTTGCCGCGCAAACGCGCCGCGACATAGTACGCATGGTGTTCAACTGCCAAAGTGGCCACCCAGGGGGCTCGCTTGGCTGTGTCGAGTATTTCGTGGCACTTTACGGGAATGTTTTGAAACATACACCCAAATCCTTCAAAATGGAAGGCAAAGGACAAGACCTGTTCTTTCTCTCCAACGGACATATCTCACCAGTGTGGTACTCTGTACTGGCCCGTACCGGTTATTTCCCGGTATCAGAACTCCATACATTCCGCAAAATAAATTCCCGTTTGCAAGGCCATCCGGCTACACACGAAGGATTGCCAGGCATCCGAATCGCCTCAGGATCACTGGGACAGGGCATTTCAGCAGCAATCGGTGCTGCGCTCGCCAAAAAACTGGACAGCGACCCGCGCTGGATATTCTGCCTATGCGGCGACGGCGAGCTTGAAGAAGGCCAATGCTGGGAAGCGATCATGTCGGCAGCACATCACAAAGTAGACAATCTCGTGGTAACCGTGGATTGGAATGGCCAACAAATTGACGGCCCTACCAACGCCGTGATGAGCCTCGGGAACCTGCCTGCCAAGTGGAAAGCCTTTGGCTGGGATGTGTTGATACTGGAAAAGGGCAACGACCTTGATGCGGTTATTGCCATGTTGCGCAAAGCAAAACGCCGTTGTGGAAAAGGTAAGCCTGTGGTAATTTTGATGAAAACAGAAATGGGCTACGGGGTAGATTTTATGCAGGGAACCCACAAATGGCACGGAAAAGCGCCCAACCAGGAACAATTTGACAGCGCCATGGCGCAGTTGAAAGAGACTGTACTGGGGGATTTTTAGTTTTCTTAATTTATCTGCAAAAATTTTGTCGCTTTATCAGGTCGTGCCTTACATTTGCGACCCGTTTACCCGCCGTAGCCTTGGCGAAGGCGGGTTCGGCTATACTAGCCTTGGCGAAGGCGAGGTCAGTAATACTAGCCTTGGCGAAGGCGAGGTCAGTAATACAAGCCTTGGCGAAGGCGAGGTCAGTA
>JBJXGO010000264.1:0-11009 GCA_046160345.1 Saprospiraceae bacterium | reverse complement strand
AAGAGAAATCAATCAAACCCAGCCTTATTCTGACAAACTGGTCAAATTCATTCCTACCGAGATTGTTGGAGCCTATCTGATGCTCGCAGGCTTCCTCGGTTTTGGCCCGGGCGCCGTCCCTACGGGCCCAGGCGCAGGAGAGGACGACATTCTGATCATAGTTGTGTTTTCTGTATTGCTCCTGCTTGTACCTGCCTACATGTGGGTGGTGAGCAGCGTGCGCCATATCATACAGATCGTGATAGCCACCATTTCGTTTGCCGTGTGGGTATATAGCCTCGGCGGGCCTTTTGAGGTTTGGGGCCTGAGCGACCCAAAAGTTGCTGCCGTCATACTAGTGCTGTGGACTTTGATTCCGCCCCTGTTCGTCAGAGCAAATCCTCAAAACCCTGTTCCGCCCCCTCCACCACCACCTGGCAACTGAGGCCCTAAAGCTACTTCCTGTCCAACTGTTTCAAAAACCAATCCCTTTCTGCGAGGGGATTGGTTTTTTGTAGCAACTCCCGAAAGCTTTCTTTTTGCGCTTTGGAGAATATGTTGAGTTGCAGGAGTTTTTTCATCAAACTGATCATGTTTTTATAGGAGGCTTTCCGGGTGGCATCGAGTGCAGCTTTGCGCTGGAGGTAGGTGCGCAGACTTTCAAGGAGGGATTCGAAAGCGTCGTATTCATCAGTCTCGAAGTATATTTTGAGAAGCATGGTTTTGGCGATAATGTTAAAAAGCATATCGTCATACTCGAACTGTGTGAGCAGCCGCTGGGCTTGTGCATAATCTCCTTTTTCGAAAAAGACCCTGGATTGATTGAAATTGACGATACTATTCCGCTCTTTTTCGTCAAGGTAGTGCTGAAAGTCCTGGATGAATTTTTCAGCCCAACCAAATTCCCTTAGGCGAAGCGCAGCACCTACAGCATTCCCAAAAGTATAACGGGATACAACTCCGTTTTCTAATAGCACTCGGGATTCCAGACCCTTTCGATATAAATCAAAGGCCCTTCGGGAAAACTCTAATCGGCCTTGATTGATTTTAGGCACACAATAGTTGATTGCAGCAACATAAAGCGTCCGAAATTCAGAGAGTGTAAACCGACCTTCCTGATGATGGATCAGGCTCTCAAGTTTATCAAAAAAGGATTCTTCCGAGGGATTTGTAAGGGCTTGATAAGCATAATAATAGACCGCAATGGCAGGCTCTTCCAACAGCGTTTTGTCTTCGCAATATTTTAAGACATCGCCAAGCATCCCATCAGTATAGCTGGCAGTTTTGTAAACCGATCGGTGTGCCAACATAGCATAAGCAATGTGGAGTTTTTCAGCTAAAAACCATTTTTCCAGCGCATCAGCCGTTTCTTGAAGGTTTGCCGAAGCGTTTTGAACCACATTGGTCAATTGACTGTAGTCTTGTTCGAAAAGAAATTGATTGCGCAAAAAATAGTTGTCGCGCAAAGGTTGGCTTTCTAAACTATCTCGCCCAATACGATATGCTTGCCGATGCGCCTTTTCCAGTTTTCGCTCCCGATAAATGCGTGATAATGCGAGTTGATACTGTACCCGGTCATGGGCTACATCCACAAATACCAAATACTCTTCAATGGCTTTTAAAAGAAAATACATCACCTGCCGCATAAAAGCATCGTCATAAGGACTGGAAGGAAAAATAGCCTTCCATGCCCTTGTTTTTTCCGCCCCTTCGTCGTCAACAGGCAGATTTTTTACCAAAAAATCAAACAACTTGACCACATCTTTCCGTTGGTTGTGGGCTGGCGATTGAAGCCACTTGTTCAGGTCGCGTATCTCCTTTTTTTCAAGGGAACGGACAATTTCGATCAAAACGCTTTTTTGCATATTTTTTTCAAGTTATCTGTTCAACAAAATGACGTTTTTATAGCAGAATACCTAAATGCATTTTAAAGTCCTTTGGACATGCACATATCAATATTTTTGTATTAATATAACGTATTTTTGCAAAACATATCAAGTGTTGTTATGGTAAAAACCAGGTTGCAAGGTAATGCAATAACAAATAAATTTTCAACAAATGCGAATTTTTGTCTTTAAGCCTACCACCCCTTCCCCGCACTTTTGTACTGTCGAAAGAAATTTCATCCGACCAGTAATCCTATCCATCATGCAAAAGTACCTGTACATACTCACCCTATTATTGCTGTCTGTTGCTCAAGCGAGCGGTCAGGGCTGGGAACGTATTTATGGAGGTAGCGGACAGGATGCTGCCCATAGCATCGCGCCTACACGGGACGGAGGCTATGTTTTGGCAGGTGCTTACAACGGCAACAGCCGTATTTTCCTTATAAAAACAGATGTGGATGGCAAACAGCAATGGAGCAAGCAGATAGCCGCTGCCGGCCCCGCTTCTACTTCCGAAGCTTTTGCCGTAGTGGTTACCCGTGATTCCGGGTTCGCAATTGCCGGCTATGTGGATGTTGATGGAAATGGGCCTGTCAGACGCGATATTTACCTGCTTAAGACCGACGCTTTTGGCAACAAACTCTGGGACAGGGCAATTGGCGGCAACTTCGACGACGAAGCGCGCAGCTTGATAGAACTTTCTGATGGGAGCCTCATACTTTCGGGCTTTCAAACCTACGCTGGAGGCAATGAAAACGTCTTTGCTTTAAAAACTGATGCTCAAGGCAATACGATGTGGCTCAATCCTTATGGCACACCAGAGTACCGCCGGAGAGGGCATTCTATAGTGGCCATCCCAAATGGCGATTTAATGATAGCGGGGATTTCAGAACCAATCTCCACCGATGACCGAGACATATTGGTAATCCGCTTGAACGGGTCCGGTGGAGAAATTTGGAGCACCCTCTATTCCCTGGTCGGACCGCTTGGAAATCAGCGAGATGACGAAGCCCGTGCAATTATTCGGACTTCTGATGGCTCGCTTATTTTGGCCGGTACGACCAATGTGGAAAGCACCATGGCCAATTCGGGCTTCATTTTGAAAATCGACCCTAACGGAAGCCCAGTCCCAATCTGGCAAAAACTTTTCACTGGTAACGAGTTTTATGCCTTAGGGGCCTCCGGGGTTAATTTTCTTGTGTCTGGTTTCAGAAGCAACCCTACCAATCTGGACAACCTTATCCTCCTGAAACTTGATCCACAAGGTACCGTGATTTGCGAAGCGGAAGTTGGCCGAGGTGGTTTTGATCAAAGCTTCGGGCTGGTGCCGGTAAGAGGTGGCGCGGTGATGGCAGGCTCCACCGAACAATTTGTGGGCGGTTTTGGAGAGTCTTATGCTTACCTCGTAAAAGCAGACGACGACTGCACTGTACTTACCAGTTACATTCAGGCCAACGTTTTTCGCGATTTTAATGCAAATTGTCAAAAAGACCAGGGTGAGCCAGGTTTGCGCAACTGGGTGGTGCGGTTTGAAAGCCCTTATGACACGCTCTTTACGGTAGCCAATGCCAACGGCGACCTTAAAGTTGAGGTGGACACGGGCAATTACAAGTTGATCCTTTTCCCGCCAAACCCATACTGGAAATCTTGCGACTCCATTGTAAATGTTTATGTGCCAAGTTTTTATGACACCGTTTATGTGAACGTGCCTGTAAGAACGGAGTTTGATTGCCCGCGCAACGAAGTGGATATTATGACCCCTGTGCTGCGCCGCTGTGCAGACAACGTCTATCATGTTCGCTATTGCAATTCAGGCACGGTGCCTTCGCTAAATACCTCGGTGGATATCACGCTTGACCCATTCCTGACGCTCACAAGCAGCTCAATTACAGCCATTCCGCAAGGGAACAATGTTTTTCGCTTCAACTTAGGTACGGTCAACAATGGCGATTGCGGCAATTTCAGCGTGACCGCTTTCCTTGACTGCAATGCCACTCAAACCGGTCAAACGCATTGTGTAACAGCCGAAATAACCCCCAGCGAGTTTTGTGGAAACAATACGGGCTGGGATGGGGCCATCATCGCCGCCAAAGCATATTGTGAGAATGATTCGGTCAAATTGGAGCTGGAAAATGTCGGGACCGGAGATATGGACGGACCATTAGGGTATGTTATTACCGAAGATGTGATCATGCTCACGCCTCCGGGAAGCCCTGACTATACATTTGATCTGGATGCAGGCCAAAGCATGATCGCGTGGGCGCAAACCGCTACGGGTGGCACCTTCCGCATCATTGCAGAACAAAGCCCCGGCTACCCCGGCACAAGTTATCCGACTGCCGCCGTAGAAGGCTGCCAAACAGATACGAGCATGAGCGAAGTGTCGCTTGGGTTCTATACCATGTTCCCGGAAGACGACGCAGATGCTTTTAAAGAAACCGATTGCCAAGAGAGCAATCAAACCGATTTTAATCCGATTTATTCGAAAAGAGGCCATCCTAAAGGCTATGACGTGCCTCATTACGTCAGTCCACAAACCGATTTGGACTTTGTAATCCAGTTTCAGAACACCAGTGCCGACACAGTACAGCAGGTCGTTATTCGCGACACCCTCTCTGCTGTGCTGGACCCGGCAACGGTGTACCCGGGCGCTGCGAGCCATCCCTACCAATTTGACATCTTGGGCGACGGCATCGTGGAGTTCACCCTTTCTAACCTTAATCTCTCTCCGGGTGGCGGCGTGCTAAGTGAAGGTTTTGTAAAGTTTCGCGTGTCTCAAAAACCGAACGTGCCATGCGAAACCACCATCTTCAATAGCGCCGCCATCTCCTTTGATTTCAACGCACCGGTGTTTACGAATACCACGTATCACACCGTTTGTGACAGCTTTATCATACTTACCGAAACTCAAGAGGTGTATGTGAAAGGTGCTGATTTGAAGGTGTTCCCCAACCCTGCCACCGAAAGCGTTAATTTTAAAGTAGAAGGCATTCAAGCAAAAACGTATGCCTTGCTGCTCTACGATATCCAAGGCCGATTAATTTCTAATCAAGTATTTGACCATTCCGAATTCCGATTGCTCCGGCAACAACTCCCGGCAGGAGAAATTATCTACCAACTTGCCGCCGATGGCAAGTTGGTAGCCTCCGGGAAACTTTTAATCCACTGACCACATTAATCCAATTGTTACCCTCCTTCGCACTGCGTGCTTCGGCGGGTAAAGAGGCCATCCCAATCCGACGATTATTCATTCATGAAACATATCCTAAGCCCGCAAAGCAAAAGAGCTTTGTGGGCTTTTTTGATTTTAATTTTCAATATGAAAAAACGGTTGCTCTTTCTCGCTCCATTTTGCGCACTCCTTTGCTTTTCAAATTGCGCTTCCATTAAACAAAACCGCTGGCTTTCGGCACATCAAAAAGAACTGAGCCGCCTGGCCAACAGCAACTTGTCCGCCGAGGATAAACTCGACGGCCTGGTGCAGGATTATGTCAATTTTATGAGGGAAGACCTCAAGTTCGTTGACCCCGTCAAAGGCATTAAATATGTACAGAAATACCACGGCCAAAACCGGGCCTCCATAGAGAAAATCCTTCGGGAGTCTGAAAAATGGCAAGGAAACCTCGGTACTATGGATAAAATTGCCCTAGGCGTAAGAACGGTGCAAAAACCCTACATAAGGGACCTGATCGATCTGGGGCCGAAATTCAAACGCAAGTACAAACAGTATAAACTTGCGCTTGAACTTGGCGCAAAAATTACTGGTGGGCTGACTAAATTTGCAGGAAAGGAATTGTTTTGAAAAAAGTATTTCAGATGAAACGACTCCTTTATCTCTCCCTCTTTCTCAACGTACTCGCACTTGGAGCGGCAGGTTTTGCCGTGCACCGCCTGGGCGGCTGGAAATACACCGTACTGCGCCTGCAGCGCCAAACAACCGGGCTTTACCACCATCGGGTACAACATTTTGAACGGCTTTCCGAATGCCCGCGAAGCATCGTTTTTTTGGGCGACAGTCAGACTGAGCAAGCCGAATGGTCAGAACTTTTCCCCGAAGGCCCGCCAGTGCTCAATCGAGGTATTTCAGGCGATTTTTCGGAGGGCGTTATGGAGCGTTTGCCAGAAATATTAAGGCATAAACCCTTGAAAGTCTTTTTGTTGATCGGAGTGAACGACCTGATTTTCGGCAATTCTGTGTCAGAAATCGAAAGCGTTTACCGTTCTATCGTCCAAAAAATAAGATCAGAATCACCGGACACAGAATTGTTTCTCCAAAGCCTTTTGCCCATAAACAACGAGATTCGAAACGCAGGCGCCACCAACGATAAAATAACAGAACTGAATACCCGTGTGCTGCAAATTGCCCATGACTTTGCCATCCCCTATCTGGATATTGCTACACCACTCAAGGATGCTGATGGCAACCTTGCCGCCAAATTTACCGAAGACGGCTTGCACCTGAATGGACTTGGCTATTTGGTTTGGAAAAAGGAGATCGAGAAAGTGGCCATGGTTGAGTAACGAAATGTTTGGAAAGGACCATTAATATAGGATCAGCGGCCTTTCTACATGCCAATGTTTGCTTTCTAGCCGCAATAAATAACGGCCTGACGGCAAATGCCTGGCGTCTATGGGTATGGTGTTGTACCCTGATACGATATCCAATTCACCTTGTAGCATCAATTTGCCATCGGCAGCCCAAAGGCTCATTGTAGCCTTCTCGTTTTGAGTTGCATTCAGGTGTATGTTGAAGTTGGAACGGGCAGGGTTTGGCGCAAGTTCAAAATAAAGCGCAGGCAAAGGGTCTTCAATAATAGAAACTACGGTGTTGTTACGGCTGATCAGCCACAAATCAGGGTCAAAAACCAGGTTGGTAGGCTTAAAACCAAGCGCAACCGTGAACACCTGCCCACTAAAGCTGTGGTTCAAAACCAGGGTAGTATCTTTTGTGCCATCGCTTAACTTTACAGGCACGGGCATTTCAAAAAATGAAACAGATGGGTCCGAGCTCGTTTGTTGAAGCGTTATTTTCACCTCATTGGCTTGATTTACAGACCAGCCAGTTTGATAGGAAGGGAATCCTTTCCCATAAAACCAATCCGCAAAAAACTCGTCCAGATTTTCGCCAGAAACAGCTTCCATATGTGATTTAAAATCAAGGGTTTTTACATAGCCGTATTCCAGGTTGGGATCATTCACATAATTGCGGACCCCTGCGAAAAAAACACTGTCGCCAAATTTCCAACGCAGCATGTGGAGTAGCATGGCGCCTTTTGCATAAGTCAGTCGGCTGTTAAAAACCCGCTCGACACTGGTAGTATCGTCCACCCAAACTGAGCCGTCAGGTATAAGTGTTGATTTGTTGATTTGATCTGCTTTGGCAAGTTCCCAGTACTGCGGGCGCAGGAAATTGTAACAAAGCCCTGTCAAGTAACTTGCAAAACCCTCATTGAGCCAAATATCTTCCCAGGAAGCGCAGGTGATTTTGTCGCCAAACCATTGATGTGCTAATTCGTGCGATAGCAGGTCGTACCCGAAAGCCGAGACAAAACTCATGGTCTGGTGCTCCATTCCGCCCTGTCTGCTGAATTGAGCGTGGCCGTATTTTTCTGCCTGAAATGGATATTGCCCAAAAAGTTGGCTGAACATTTGGAACACTTCCACATTTTCAGATACTCCGATCTGGGCATCAGATAAGCTTTCCGGATAAACATAGTTGAGTATTGGGATAGTGTCTCCGGCTAAAGGCACGGGCACTGTAAAAACGGTATAGTTGGTAACAGCAATAGCAACAAGGTATGCCGCGACGGGATATCGATGGCGCCAATGTGCTGTAATCCACCCATTTGCCGTGGTTTCGGATTGTAAAAGCCCAATACTTGCAGCCCGATACCCTGCAGGGTTGGTGACGAAAATATCCACGGAATCTATTTTGTCGTTTAGCGCCTGTTTGCAAGGCCACCATTCCATGGCGCCGTAAGGCTCGGAGAGCGTCCAGAGAACAGGAACTCCCTGGTGGGTATCCACCCTGAAGGAGCCAAACCCTGTTGAATCTGGCACTCCTTGATAATAAAATGAAAGAGAATCCCTTAAAAAAGCGGGCAATTGGGTTGGAAACAGAACCGTAAGCACATCGCCATTTTGGGAAAACGCAAGATTTTGTCCGTGAAACCGAATACTGTCCATGATCAGTACCTCCGAAAAATCAAAATCGAGGCTGTTCACGGCCTCCACCGGTTCAAAAACGGTCATCACCTCGCCTTGAATGTACTTGATAGCAGGATCCACAGTCCAGTGTAAGCGGCAATAACGGATATCACTGCGGTTGTTGGCGCTGTTCTGCTGGTCGCGGTCAGCGGCTTTTGGGTGCGCGCGCGAGCAAATGAATTTTTCGGCTGCGTTGAAGTCATCAAGCGGGCCGGAAACCTGGGCAAACAGGGTACCTGTGATCAGGCAGCAAAACGTGGATATCCAAAATTTTTTCATGGTAAAGATAAGATTGCCTTTGCTCTGTTGGGTAAAAAGCCTTGATTGAAAATTTGTGCCGAATCAAAGTTGCGCATCGAAGGTAATCCGATAAGGTTTTTTTAAACCTTATCGGATTTTATCGCCCAAAATGCTGCTAAGATCTGGCGAATACCTTTCGATACCTAAAGCCAACCCGATTACGGCTTAACCTTGAATTTTACTGTTTTAGTCGTCTTATTATGGTTATGATCCTCTACTGTAACCATCAAAGTGACAGGCGTTTCGGCAGCAACGGCAGGAGTCCAATGCTCATGAATTTCATACGTTGATTTTTCATGAACGTCAGGTTTTGTTTCATAAAGTTCGGCTCCGTCAGAATCTTGGGTGATAATGATCTCCAATTCATGAAGGCTTTTATCTGTCGCGGTACCTTCTATGCTCACTTCTCCGGAAATAGAAGCATTTTCCAAAGGCTCGGCGATGGTCAGCACCGGAGCGGTAGTGTCATTTTCATCGTGGTCATGATTTTTGCCACAAGCGGCTACAAATAATAAGCAGAAGGCTGCAAATAGAAAAGATTTGAATTGCATGAAATAAAAAAATTGAATGTTAAAAATGTAATTTAGGATTGACTTTGACCTGGAATTTTGCCGGATTGACGTGCCATAAACAGCTCAACCAGGTGCAATTGACCTGAACGCCAGAGCCACCACCTTGAAAAACCGGGGGCGCAAATACTTTTACTTTGAAAAAACAGAATCGCCGGTGATAAATCCCTCAGAAAGCAAAATAAATTTATCCCGCGAGTGATTTCAGGCTATAGGAGGCCTGAAAATACCTGATCTTGGAGCGTCAGGCAAATAGCGGCGATAAGGTGGGAGTATCAATGCCTTATCGGTTTTGCCGGTCAAAATAACTGACAGGGTGTAACCCTCAAAAAAAAATAACTGAATATCCTTGATATCACGAAAATTTTCTGGCAATCGAGGCTCTTGCGGGCCTTTTTTTGCATAAGCCGCCATTTGCTTCATAAAGGCGCACTGGCCGTCACAATGCAGGCTCGGCTTGTCTTTATTTACACATTGGGTGATATAAATTGCACGATTAGATTGATAATACAGCGTCCAAGCCGTCCGAATGGATGCTTGCCCCAGTATGCTAAAAACCAATAAAAGCGCTATGAATCTATGTAACACGGAGCAAAGATAGTTTTTGCCCAAGCCATTATAGCGCTAAATATTGCCATCAATGAGCAAAATTGGTTTTTACCGGCCTGGCAAACTTTAACACCGACCCCATGTGACTAAGGGCAACCTTTAACGTCTTTTTAACGGTTTTGAAAAAACGGGGCCTAGTCCCTCATTTTTCGGTTCTTTTTTCGTGTCTTTGCGACATGAATTGCAGACCTCGTCTGTTTAAAACCGCCTGAAGTGACCGCAGTCGCTACTAGAAAATCTTCGACCTCCGCCGCGCTTTCTGACTCGCAGCTCATTGCTCTTTATTTACAAGAGCAGGATGCGAGATATTTCAGTCAGCTCTACCGCCGCTATGCAGGCAAAGTGTTTGCTAAGTGCATTTCAATGCTGGCCGATCACGGAATGGCGCGGGACGCAACGCAAGATGTGTTTATCAAAATACTGCTGAACCTGTCTAAATTTACCGAACAATCTTCCTTTTCTACCTGGGTCTATTCTATCACGTACAATTATTGCATTGACCTGATTCGCAAAAAAAAGAAGAATATCCTGATATTCACGGAAGACATGGGGCGCATTAAAACAGAAAATGAGTCAGAATTGCCAGACAGTATCATTTTGGAAATGGAAACGAATCGCCTCGAAAAAGTAATGGATAGGCTGCCTGTGGGCGACAAGGCGATATTGGACATGAAATATACGGAAGATATGTCTATTCGGGAAATTGGCGAGGTGCTGAACAAGACGGAGAGTGCCATCAAAATGCAGATAATGCGCGCCAAAATCAAAACGCAAAGCATTTATGCAGAAATGTTTGGAACAGAACCGATTGGAAACTAATAACCCGAATAAACACAATTTAATACCAACCGATTTATCAATCGCGCCTTGCCTTCGGCGCACAAAAATGGGCCGCTATGAACAATAGCTTAAAAAAATTGCAAGCAGAGCGAGAAATGATGCTGCCTCCAGAACTAGAGGACCGCATTTCACAGCATGTAGGTACCTTGTCGTTGTTTAGCAACGTCATAGAAGTGTTTGTGCCCAATGCACTTCAGGTGGTAGTGCGCCTGGTGGGTGGAGAAGACCTGCCCTGCCTCAAAAAAGCCTCCCGCAGGCAAGCCCGTGCCAATATGGATTGGCGAACGCGCCCCCCGGAATCAACTTTGCCCAACCCCGGTTAAGTTGAGTTAAATAAACAATCTTCTATAAAGTAATGGACTCTACCGCTATTCAAACCGCTCTGCCTATTTCTGGCCCTGTTGCACAACTAATTGCGCAGTTTTCAGCCTTTTTCCCCAAATTTATTGGAGCGCTGACCATCCTGTTCCTGGGTTGGCTCGTATCCCGGACGGTGGGAAAGATATTGAGCAAGGTATTGGCAAGAGTAGGGGTTGATCGCCTGGCTGAAATGTTTGACGACATTGATCTGGTGCAACGTACAGGAGTGTTGAAGGATAAACTTTCGGCCATAATCGCG
>JBJXGO010000263.1:0-7484 GCA_046160345.1 Saprospiraceae bacterium | reverse complement strand
GTCTTCCGTCACGTTCACGCTGCTGGTCGAAACACAGTCGTTCACCGTGTTGCGAACCGTCAAAACATACGTGCCAGGGTCGCCGATCTGAGGCGTCAGGGTCGTGGCCCCGGACAGTATCTGCCCGTTGGCCGTAGTCCACTGGTAAGTGAAGTTCGCCCCCTGGCTGGACGCGCTGCCGTCAAGTGCATTGGATTGGGTGTCGCAGTCAAGGCCAACCGTCGGGCCTGCCGCAGCGATCGGGTGCACAACGTCCTCCAACACGGTGGTCGTCGCCGTTTGGGTGCAACCGTTGGACGTGTTGGTGACCAACAGGTTGTAGGTGCCCGGAGCGTCCACAAGCGGTTGATTCGTAGTGCCGCCGCTCAGGATGTTGCCGTTGTTCGTTGTCCAAATATACGCAAAACCAGGCCCGGGGCTGGATGCCGCCGCATCAAGCGTCGTTTGGGTCAAACTGCAGGTAAGGATGGCAGGCTGGGCGATGCTCGCGACCGGAGGCACAACGTCCGCTACGATCTGAACATTATCCGTGCCCGTGCAGCCGTTGATGTTGTCTGTAACCAAAAGTGTGTAAAGCCCTGTAGTGCCTACCGTCGGCGTCAGGGTGTTCCCGCCGCTGACTATAACACCATTTAAAGTGGACCAAAGGTATGTGAGGTTTGTAGAAGAGGATGACACGATGCTTGCAGCCAGGGGAAGGGTTAATATGGTGCAAGTCAAGGTGTTGGGATTGCCCGCTTCAGCAACTGGCGCGATCACGTTTTCTAATACATCCACTGTTTCTGTTGAAGTACAGCTGTTTGAGGTATTTGTGATCAGCAAGGTGTAGGTACCTGGGTTGTCTATTGCAGGATTCAACGTATTCGACCCACCAGTGATATTGCCTCCGTTTGAAGCTGTCCAGAGGTAGGTGATGGTTGGGCCGGTGGTGGAACCAGAACCGTTCAGTGCAAAATTTGTCAGGGTACAAGTCAGAACAGCAGGCGATGCGATGGTCGAAACAGGAACCGCCGCACTGATGGTGATCAAAACTTGAGAAGTGCTGGTACAGCCATTCAAAGAGTTCGTGACCAACAAATGGTAGCTCCCCTCCTCGCTAACCGTTGGGGTTAGCGTGTTCGCTCCGCTCACAATAGTGCCGTCAAGGGTGGTCCATTGATAAAAAATGCCTGGTCCCATAGCACCTGTGCCTTGAAGCACGGTGGTGGTTTGAACACAGTTCAGTTCGAAAG
Organism: Saprospiraceae bacterium; assembly: GCA_046160345.1. Lineage (GTDB taxonomy): Bacteria > Bacteroidota > Bacteroidia > Chitinophagales > Saprospiraceae > M3007. The sequence goes on along the minus strand of JBJXGO010000263.1, from coordinate 6,252 downwards.
TTGGGCCTGCATTGGCCGCAGGAGCCGCAAAATCGTCTGTTACGATCACGTCATCAGTATCTGTACAGCCGTTGGTGTTGTTGGTGATGAGCAGGGTATAGGTGCCAGCGGCATTAATTGTGGCGATCGGGCTATTGGTGCCGAAAAGGATATTACCTCCTACAGTAGTCCAAACCAGTGTAAAGTTTGGCCCGCTCGGGTTTGACGCACTGCCTACCGTACCTGAAGGAGTGGTGCAATTTATCAAACCATCAGGTCCTGCTTGTGCCACCGGGGCTACAATGTCCTGGAGCACTGTCACCGTTTCGGTATCGGTGCATCCGTTGGCGGTATTGACAATGTCCAACGTGTAAACACCGGGCAGGATCACTGTAGGTTGTAAAGTATTCGGTCCCGCAATGATGCCTCCGGCCGGACCCGACCAGGTATAGTTGTAGGTAGGCCCTTGAGTAGATGGCAAGCCGTTAATTATGATTTGCTGGGTTGTACAAGTAAGTGTTGCTGGATTGGCGATAAGGGCAACCGGTGCACTCGCGTCGTTAAACACTTGTACGGATGAACTTGAAGTACAGCCGTTAATCGTATTGGTTACCTGTAAGTTATAGGTGCCGGCCATACTGACGGTAGGAGTAAGACCCGTTGCTCCACTCAAAATGGTGCCGTTGGCAGTGGTCCATTGGTAAACGAAATTTGGGCCAGTAGAAGAAGCTGTCCCGTCCAGATTTAGTGTCGGGGTCACGCAGTTAAGCGTCGGGTTTTGGCCGGCATTTGCTACGGGCGGAACTTTGTCTTCCGGCACAAAAACAGTAAAATTAGCGGAACAGCTATTTGCCGTGTTGAAAAGCGTCAAGGTGTAATTGCCTGTGACATTCACGGTAGGCTGCAAGGTATTACCTCCGAAAAGGATGCCAGGTCCTGTCCAGGTATAAACGAAGCTTGGGCCTGTGCTCGAAGCAGTACCGTCGATGGTTACAGTCGAAACAAGGCAGGTAAGCGTTGCGGGCGGTAGGGCCGAAGCCGTTGGAATGTTCAAGTCGGCGGTAACTGCCACCGAAGATGTGGCGGTGCAACCGTTCAAGGTATTGGTGACAAGTAGCTGATAGGTGCCGACTGAAGCAGCAGTAGTGGAGGCGGTGTTGATAGCGCCTGAAATAGTGCCGCCATTTGAAGCCGTCCACAGGTAATTAAAGTTTGGACCCTGGCTGCTGCCTGAGCCATTGAGTGCCACCGTATTCATCGTGCAAGTTAATTGGCTGGGAGGCGCGATGACTGAAGACGGCAGCGCTGTATTTTGCGGTATAACTACTGAGCCGGTCGCCGTACACTGGTTTGCAGGGTTGGTAACGGTTAAAATATAGGTTCCTGGCTGATTAATGTTTGGGTTCCAGGAATTCTGTCCTGAAAGGATGTTCCCTCCTCCGCTGGCAACCCAAACGGGCAGCAGCGTGGTATCAGCAGGTGGAATTGCAGGACCGATGTTAAGGGTTGTGACTACGCAGGTTAGCGTTGCAGGGTTGCCTGCAGGTGCTGGCGGGGGCAGCATGTTGGAAGTCACCGCCACTGTTGCAGATGAAGTGCATCCTGTTACAATATTGGTTATCTGGAGTGTGTAGGTGCCTGCCGAATCGACTGTTGGGGTCAAGGTATTTTGCCCTGAAACGAAATGGCCCCCAAGGGTACTCCACACAAAGGTAAAATTGGAGTCTGATGAAGACCCAATGGCATTGAGCGTTGTCTGCGGAAGGGCACAGTTCAACTGGGCAGGTTGTGCGATGACTGTGGTGGGAGCGGGCTGTTGAACTACGGTTATAGTTTTTGTGGCCGGGCAAATCGTGGTGCCACTAACCGTAACCGTGTACGTGCCGGGTGTCATGACCGTGATCGGGTTGGTGGTTTGGCTGGTCGACCATAAATATTTGGGCAAACCTCCCGTAGCGGTAAGTGTGGAGCTGCCTCCCGGACACATGGGGCTGGTTGTTATCGCAATATTAGGGGTTGGTTTTAGCCCGACGGTTACGCTGTCAACCCCGGTACAACCGTAAAAATTGGTAACGGTGACCACATAAGTTCCAGGTTGGGTTACAATGTTGGTTATTCCAGATACATTGTTTGACCAATGATATTGGCTAAAACCGCCCTGAACGCGCAGGGTGTCCAAATCCCCTATACAAATACTTGGAGAAGACATCGTGATCGGGAAGGGCTCCACCGCACCTGATTGTACCCCAACCAATCCTTGCCCGGTACAGCCGAACTGGTTGGTTACAGTTACGTCGTAAATACCTGGTTCTGTTATAGTAATAGAATTGGTTGTCTGTCCATCTGTCCACAGATAGGCACTCCATGGCTGATTGGTCTGCACTATCGAAGTATCTCCTTCAGGACACATAAAAGGTGGGCCGGAAAGCGTGGGAACCACTGGAGGGCTATTGGGCACAAGGTAGTTGTCTGTAAATGGGCAGCCCAGCTGGTCAGTTACGGTAAGCGAGTAAAGGCCCGGTTGGGTCACCTCAAATGGAGTGAGGCCGCTTCCCTGACCGCTTGGATTCCAAACATGGCCAGTAAAATCGTAGGGGGGGGTGCCAGAGGTCACGGTTAGGTCGATAGAACCGTTTTCACAAAGCGGCATCCCGTGAATATTCAGGGTATCGCAAAAGAAGGTGCCGGGTTGACTATAAGTGTTATCCCAGTGGTTTTGTTCGCAGGTTGTCATGCTAGGATCCCAACTCCAGGCACCGGGAGGAACCACAGTTATTTGGTGCGCCACTTCCCCCGTGCTCCAGGTTGCCACATAAGGGTCAAGCTGACCTGTGAAGGTCCAAATCACAAAGGCGGACAAAGTAATCGTTTTAGAACTACAGTTTACGACCACTACTGTAGAAGGGTTGCAGTGACCCAACTTGAAGTCAAGAGAATCAGGAACTCTGGGGCCGCCATTGAACGGATTGAATGGGTCGCCACTGGCACGCAAAAAGCTCGGAATGGCAAAAAGCGTGAAGAGTAGGATTATTCTAAAAAAAGTGTAGCGTCTTGTCATAAACTTGAAAATTTAAAATGCAAGAGAGGTAGTTTAAGTTCTCAAAGATACATCCAAATCGTGAAACGCTGACCCGGCAGGCTTATTTTTTAGGATTCCTCCAGGAAATTTACCGGGCGGCTAATTCTTTCCTCGAGGGAAACAAAAGTCTCGGTACGTTGAATACCGACAACCTTTTGAATTTTATCCTGGAGCACTTGGCGCAAGTGGTTTGTATCTTTGCACACGATTTTACACAGAATTGCAAATACTCCGGTTGTGTAATGGGCGCTTACCACCTCCGGGATGTTTCGGAGATGCTCTATCACTTCATCATAATACGAGCTATTCTCTAAATAAATGCCCAAAAAAGCAGTCAGGTCATAACCCAGTTTGTGATAATCAATGATCAAACTGGCGCTTTTCACGATACCGAGCTCCTCCATTTTCTTCATTCGAACGTGGATGGTGCCGCTAGAAACAAAGAGCTGCTTGGCAATGTCGGTGTAGGGCATTTTGCCGTCTTCAACAAGCTTGGTGAGGATTTGAAGGTCTAGTTGGTCGAGGCGCGGGTGGTCAGAATTATGCATAGCGGCGGAAAACAAGGAGATTAATAATAAATTTTGAACAAAAGTACAGTTTTTTTAACAATTCAGCATAAAATCCAATCTTGTGGTTATCCTTTTAATAGGGCCCTGATTGCTTTTAACCAGCGAGAAATTATTCATCCATACAATGCCTGACAACGAATTGCAACCCAAATTACAAACCAGATTACCGCTTCTTCTTGCCGTCGCACTGGCAATTGGGATGATCATTGGTCAAAAATTGCCACACTACGACCGCAATTTCATCCTCAAATCCACCACCGCTGCCACCCCTGGCTCCCTCGAAGAAATATTGCGTTATGTAGAGGCTAAATATGTGGACTCCGTGGACATCGAAAACCTGCGGAAAGGGGCCATCGAACATCTCTTGGAGGGGCTCGACCCACATTCAGTATATATCAGCCCGGATGAACTTCAGGCAGTAGAGGACGATATGAATGGCGAATTTGAAGGGGTTGGTATCGAGTTCATTATCCTCGACGACACACTTCAGGTTGTGGCCCCGCTTTCTGGAGGGCCTTCGGAAATTGCAGGTATCATGGCGGGCGACAAAATTGTCAGCATCAATGACACTGTAATTGCCGGGATTAAAATTGAAACTGGCAAAATATACAACAAATTGCGGGGGCCCAAAGACTCCAAGGTTAAAATTGGAATCTTACGGGGACGCGAAACGGCCCTGCGTTATTTCGAGGTTTTGAGAGACGTGATCCCCGTAAAAAGCGTGGAATCCGCCTACATGCTCGACGAAAGCACCGGCTATATTCGTGTCGCTCATTTCAACAGCAATACCTATCAGGAATTCATGCAAAACCTCAACGTTTTGGTGGAAGAAAAAGGGCTAAAAAACCTGGTGCTCGACTTGCGCGGAAACCCCGGCGGATACCTCGAAGAAGCTACTGAAATGCTCAGCCAATTCTTTCCAGACGGTAAACTCCTCGTTTTTACCAAAGGCCGCTCCGGGCAACGAAAGGAATATAAAAGCAATGGTCGTGCACGTTTTGACATACAGAATGTGGCTGTGCTGATTGACGAAGGTTCCGCCTCTGCCAGCGAAATCGTGGCGGGCGCCGTGCAGGATTGGGACCGCGGATGGGTGCTTGGCCGGCGTTCTTTTGGCAAGGGCCTCGTGCAGGAACAATATCCGCTTTCCAATGGTGGCGCGATGCGGCTTACCGTTTCCAGGTATTTCACGCCCAGCGGCCGTTGCATTCAACGTGATTACAAACAAGGACAGGACTATGACAACGAAACCGAGCGTCGACTTGAAAACGGCGAGCTCAACCATGCCTCCAAGATCCAGCAAGCAGACACCACCAAATATTACACCGGACAGGCGCGGGTCGTCTATGGAGGGGGCGGTATCACGCCTGACATTTTTATTCCAATCGACACCGCCTTTTCAAGCGCATATTTTACATCCCTGCGCCAACATATCCCACAGTTCATGTCGCGATGGAGAGAAAACCACGACCCTGGACCCTTGCCCGTTTCACTGCCTGAATTCGCCAGAAATTATCAGGTCACAAATGAAATGTTGGAAGAATTGGCGACTTACGCCGAAAAACAGGGGGTGAAAAAAAATGCAGCCGAACTGGCCAAATGCCGCACTGAACTCAAGCTGCAACTCAAGGCCCGCCTTGCTAAAACGCTATTCGGCGACGAAGGGCTGCATAAAATCTTGAATGACGACGACCCGGCAGTAGAGAAAGCATTGCAACTAATGAAAAGCGGGCAGCCTGTTGCGAAGCGATAAATTTGACAGATATAACAAGCTTGCCAACGGCTATTCCATTTCCTGCCAGAACACCGGGGCAAAAAAGTCTATGGCGTGGTCCTCTTCGTCAAAGGCTACCCAAATGCAATACAACTGGCTGCCAAGCACGGTATTTACACGGTAGAGGCCAACGACGATAATTTCAAATTGAGGACTGGGAAGGGATTTGTGCCAAAAGATTTTGGAGCAGTACTAGGACAGATCGCTTAAAAGCAATGACTCAAGCAATATAATGAGCGATTCAACCCTCGGGAAAAGTTCGGAAATTTCAACTTCGTCAAACGTTACAAAATCCTTGTAATCAGCATCTTGTCTGTACGAAAAGAGTTGATTGAAAAGCCGCCCTTCTGCCAAGGAAACCTTGCCCGCTTGAACCAACTCCTTATTGAAAGCGCTTTTTAGCCCAGCATGCGTGAAGGCTTTCAAGCCTTGCTGAACAAAATAGGCAGAAACCGCGTAAAAAGAAGCATAGTACAGCCTATTGACAACCATCTGCCAACGCTGATTATCCCGCATGATCTCCGCCTCAGCAAACGACTCTTTGGCTCGCTGTAGGCGGTAGCGGGCAACTTCTTCTTTTGAAAAACTCATACTGCTACACCGTCTTGTTGTATTTCAGAAAAGATAGGCGTATTTTCAAGCATTTGCCAATGGTCTTTGTTTTCGACCATTACACCAAGCACACAGTTGTTGGCAAGCTCTACCTCATATAGGCGGTCGAGTATTTTGGATTTAAGCCTAAAATCAAAAGGAATTTTCAAAAGTACCAGAAAATCGTAGTCGGAGTCAGCACGCGCATCGCCTCGCGCCCTCGAGCCAAATAGAACCACATCCGCAGCAGGATCGAATTC
>JBJXGO010000262.1:0-8993 GCA_046160345.1 Saprospiraceae bacterium | reverse complement strand
ATTTCGCGCTCAAAGCGCATGGCTACCGAATCCTTCAAATTAGGATTTGGCAGGCAATAGAAATTTTCCAGATTATCGCCATGTTGTACACCAATACCATCCAGGGTGGAAATCAGGTTGTAGTTGCAATACAACGTGTGCAGGTTGGTCAATTCCTCCAAAGGCTTCAACGAAGTGATCTGATTCACATTGCAGTAAAGTTCCTTCAATTGGGTCAAAACTTCCAGGCCCTCGAGAGAAGCTAATTCGTTATTGTGTACAAAAAGCGAACGCAGATTTTTTAATCTTCCAATATCACGCAGGTTATTCAGTTTGTGGTGGATCAGGATCGCCAATTCTATGTTTGGAAGCCCAATAATGCCGGATAAATCCTCCAGTTCAAAGGACATGTTCGGATAGGGGGCTGTTGGGCCTGCAAAACGATGGTTTGGGGAACTGAAAACCGTCCACAACATTTCTTCATCTAATGGTTCGGTACTGCTACGACGCAAGGCTACTTCGTTGAAGGCTCTTTTCCAGGTATCGCTTAGACTATTCCACCAAGCCTTGGCTTGGGCAATTTGGGCATCATCTGGGAGGGAAGAATTGGGTGATTCCATGAAGTGGGAAAACTTTGTTATCTAAAAAGCGAAGTGCTAGGATTCTGAACGGCGACTTAGGGCACCACAACGACACAACACTATATTTCCTAAGAAACAAGGCGTTGTGTCATTGTAGCGCTCTAAAGTTTTCAACTGCGCGAAGGAAAGATGCCCTGTACGCAAATTACATAGTTCATGCCTAGATAAGGCTGTTGAATATCTACTGGAGCACTAGACCCTGTGATTCCTGTAGGTTGTGCGGTTACTCCTCCAAGTGAGCCATTCGCGCCGGCTGCATAAATGTTGGTGCCGGCTAATATGTTGCCAGGGCCTTCGTCTGTATTCGGTGCAGCGCTGGTAGCGGTGAGCGTGGCAGTTGCGGGGTGCGTGTGCGATGCCAGATTTGCGGTTGTTAGCGTTACAGTTGGAGTGCCCGCTTTTTGCCCCAGGACATAACCAGAGCGCCCTGCACCATTGCCTGAGCCTATGGCAGTGCGTCCTCTAAAATCAGGGAGTGCGAAGGTAGTTCTGCCGTCACCGCCATAAGTGGTGCCCAGGAGAGAAAAAAGAGCTGAATTCGTATTAATTGCCAGAATTTGCCCATTGCAGAGCGCCCAGTACTTGGGAGCAAAGTCAGCCGCAAAGAGCATGATGCTTGCCATTGTGCCTTCCATATTATTGAATATTTTTTTTGTGAAAAAATGGTGTTACTCTACTGATCAGGAACGGGTTGGATAGACTCCGTACAAGCAGATCACATAGGAAATGCACTCGTAAGGCTGAAGAATAGAGAAAGCTTGTGAACTTCCGGTTTGCGCTACAGTTGCACTAAAGCTGCCGTAGTTGACGGCAGGTGTGGTTCCATGCGTGGCGTAGATGTCTGCTGTGGGCGTTCCGAGGATGTTGCCGTTGGCTTCTTTAAGTGTAGCTGCCGTATTGCTGACAGGAATGGAGACTGCACCTGCAGTATGCGTATGCCCAGCCATGTTGGCAACGGTCATGGTGGCATTTTCTGCATTGGCGGATTGACCCAATTGGTAATCGGAGAGCCCTGGTCCTTGTCCCGCGCCTACAGCTACCCGGCCTTGTAAGTCGGGCAGGCCAAAAGTGGTGGTTCCGTTACCTCCATAAGTAGTGCCGAGGATTGAAAACAGTGCGGTGTTTTGCGATATTTGCAAAATCTGGCCTGCACAGTAAGCCCAGTTCTTGGGGGCAAAATTGCTTGCAAACATCATGATGGTTGCTATTGTACCTTCCATATTAATGGTAATTTTTGAAAATGAATGTTATTGTTGAACAAACAAGAGAAATCAACCTCTTGACGGGTAGATACCATACGCGCAAATAACGTAATTAATGGCTTGATAAGACTGAATTACAGAAATTGGTTGGGAGTTACCCGCTGGCCCCAGGGTTACATTGGCGCCACCGAGATTAGTGCCTGTAGTGCTGGCGGGCGGCAAGTAAATTTCAGCGCTTGTGCTTGCCAAAGCGCGTGTCGGGTTGTTGCTACCATCTGCATTTGAAGAAGAAGTGCCTACCGTTGCTGCCATGGTGTGGTTATGCGCTGGCAATTGGGATTGTGTCAGGGTTACACTTTCGCTGCCCCCAACTTCTCCTAAGGTAACAGGACTAAGACCCGGTCCGGTTCCGGTTCCTACCGGAATGCGGCTGAGCAGGTTGGGTAAGCCGAATGTGGTTTGCCCGTCTCCACCATAAGTAGTTCCTAAAAGAGAAAAAAGTGCTGTGTTGTCCGCAATGGACTGCAAAGAACCGTCGCAGAACATCCAATTCTGGGGCGCAAAATTCCCTGCAAAAATCATAATAGTTGCCATTGTGCCTTCCATAATGATAAAGGATTGTTTAAGTGGTGAAAAGTTCGTGATTAGATTGTTTTTGAGCTGTTAAGGTAAAGCTTAAAATATAATAATATTCAAATAAAATGCGGGGTGTACGATATTCCATCGGATCACCCCTCGTATTCTTCCTACCGTTAATTACTTTTAATATTCGTGCAAAGGTGCAGCAGCATATCCCAGTAATTCAAGCGCATAATTGCTTGTTTTTCAAAACCCGTAATCCTACTTGCTTATCCCCGTAAATATACCTGTTTTGAAAAAATTTCATTCGGAAATGGACCGGAACACCAATCCCTGCCCTTATTTTTGGAGCGAACACTTTTTTTCATCCACTTAATTTTAATAAACTTTCAACATGGAACAAAGTCCTTACCTTATCCCACTCCAAACAGCTATTGACTGGACTACTGAGTGGCGAACAGCAAACCCTGGTTCAATCAAAGCATTTAAAATTGACATCGCTGAAGTAAACGACATGCTTAAAGAGGTTGGAACCACCTCTATCCGGCTCTATTTCGGTCTTGACCTTAATGTGGAAAAGCTCGTTCTTGTGGCTGTAGATGCTAACGGACATGATATCATAAACCCCACTGTTGGCGGCCAGACCATAAGCGGAACCTATGATTTCTGCGAACCTTGTCCGCCCGTGTGTGATCCCTTAAGCCCGCTCTATTAACGCAAGAAATGCCCTATTGCCACTCTGGGTACAGAAATCATGACGAACTGGCCTATATTGATTATTTCAACGGCTTCATTTTTTATTGCGGTACCAGCGGTTTTAGCCCTTTACAAATACCGACAATTAAACATAGCCATGAAAGCCATAAGTTGTTATGTCTTTTTGGGCGGGCTTACACAAATTTCTTCCTCTGTCATTAGTGCGCAGAAACATAATAACCTTTGGGTTTTACACCTCTATACCCCGCTTGAGTTCGCTTGCATTATTTGGTTTTACAGCATCGTTCTGGCTGGTTATATTAAAAAAACATGGTTCCTTTTGCTGGGATTGGTTTTTTTGGTCTTGTCGGGCTTCAACTCAATGTTTATACAAGCCATTGATTCATTCAACACCTACGCCCGGAGCCTCGAGGGCTTTTTAACGATCTTGCTGTGCCTTACATGGTGCTATCAAACCCTTGTGGAGATGAAAATCCGACAATTGGAGAAAGACCCGGTGTTCTGGGTGAACACCGGGTTTCTGCTCTATTTTTCGGGTACCGTACTGCTTTTTGCATTCAGCAATTATATTGTGGACTTAAATCGTGCCCTAAATTTGTACATTTGGGCTTTCCATGCGCTGTTTAGCATTTTGTTGTACCTTTTTATCACGGTTGGTTTATGGGTGGCCAAATAGATGTCTTTCTCTTTCTTTTTGTAGGAATGCTTACCCTGGCAATATTGGCCGGCTCGGTTGTGCTTTTTTTCTTTATATACCAGAAAAAAATGCTTCGTCAACAACTAGCGATCAGCGAAATGGAAACTGCTCACCGGGAAGAGCTTTTGCAAAGCAATATTGAACAGATTGAGGCTGAAAGGCATCGGATAGCTGCCGACCTGCACGATGAAGTGGGCGGGATTTTTTCCACCCTGAAACTGAAGATCAATCAATTAACTCAGGATGGCAACCAGGAAAAACTCTGGAAAGAAAGCGGTGAGATTATTGACTCGGGTATAGCTTCTATACGTCGAATCTCGCACTCAATGACGCCCCCCGGACTCGAAATGTTTGGCCTCGCCGATGCGCTGATGAGCCTCTGCCAAAAGACTGACAGCCCATTACTTAACATAGATTTTACGTACGCTTCCGATTTTCCACGTCTGGAGGGGAAAATTGAGCTCGGATTGTACCGTATTACACAGGAATTATTAAATAATGCGCTCAGGCACTCAGAGGCTTCCAAAATTCTATTACATTTGAGCCGCTCGGAAATGGAGGTCTGCTTTGAATATTCAGACAATGGGAAGGGGTTTGACCCTTCAATATTGCAAGGTAGAAAAGGCCTGGGACTAAAAAACATAGAGGCCCGTGCGCGCTACTTTTCTGCTACTGTAGAATGGCAGACTCAACCCGGCGAAGGTTTGAAAACAATTATCAAAGTGCCCTACGAGGATTAATCGTTATGAATTCAGAAACAATTCATGTGGCGATCGCAGAAGATCAAAGTCTCTTCCGGGAGTGTTTGGTTTCGCTGCTGAATGGCTTTGAACGTGTTCGAGTCAATATTGAAGCCGCTAACGGAAAAGATCTGCTTGAAAAACTTAAATCCGCCAACCCACTGCCACAGGTCGTGCTTCTTGACCTGACCATGCCTGAGATGAACGGGCTAGACACTACCCGCCAACTCAAAAAGTCATTTCCCGACATGAAAATCATAATCCTTTCTGTGCACAGCGAGGAACGGCACATCGTACATATGGTGGGCGAAGGGGTAAATGGCTACCTGGTTAAAAATTCTGAATTCTCGGAGGTTGTGCAGGCCGTACAAGCTGTGCATGAAAAAGGGTTTTATTTCAACGAATCTGTGCTTCGCGCAATTCATTCAGGGATGGGCAACAAACACGAAAAATCCTACAATCCCAATAGCCCACTCACTGCCCGCGAAACAGAGATCCTTCAACTCGTATGCCAGGAATATACCACTCAGGAAATAGCCGAAAAACTCTTTCTAAGCGTACGCACCGTGGACGGACACCGCAACAATCTTTTGGAAAAAACAGGCGCCCGGAATATTGCCGGACTGGTCATTTACGCACTCCGCCACGACCTGTTTGAGTTCCAATTGTAATCCATTTTTAAAGGAAATGCAGATCAAAACTGCCAAACAAATTTTTTTTTAATAAAATATTACTTTTTTTTCATACAAAGTTTTCAACAAAACGACCATAAACCAACAACAAAATCTTTATCAGAGAGATTTAAAAAGCATTTTTACAAAAAAAACGCCTTTTTTTTAGATAAAAAAATTCAACAAACCTAAAATTATGTCTTTTGCATGTGGGGCAACTTGCTGCACTTTTGTACTGTCAATAAGAACAAACGGTAGCGAAAGCGAAAGAAGCGGCGGAAATTATTGACCCTTGGTTTAAAACTTTTCATGAGATTATATACGGGAAATCCGAACGCGGCGCAAACGAGCGCCGCGTTTTTTTTGTACGGCGAAATAAATTTCGCCCTACCGCATCAACTCTTCAATAACATTTCCTGTCGTCGCATTTGGCTCCATGATGCGTAACATAGCCGCCAGGGTTGGGGCAATGTCTGTGATGCTCACGGGCCTGAATGTTTCTCCAGACTTTATTTTCCAACCGTACCAAAGCAAAGGGACGTGGGTATCGTAAGGATAAGGAGAACCATGCGTAGTGCCTCCTTTCCCAAAATATTTATCATCGGCATGCCAGGCTGGGTCGAGCAGAAAAATGATATCGCCGGAACGGCGAGGGTGGATACCCCGGCGCAAGGCACTGACAAAGGGATATTCGGCAGGTAAAAGTTCCAGTTCTTGTCTTGTAAGCACATCGTAAATGCCCGGCAGCGCGCGAATTTGGTTTCCAATTATCGCTGTCACATCTTCTTGCTTCAGATCAAAATCAGCGAGCGCTTCCCAGTTAAGCCAAATTTGCTGGTTTTCGATTGCCTGAATTAAATTGCCGTTTACACCCAATGAAGCAGCCAAAGATTTTTCCAACAGGTCCTCCAGTTTGTCTTCTGTAAATACACCTGCCGGGATTCGAAGTTTGTTCATGTGCACGGGGGTTTCTGCCCCTCCGTGGTCGGCGGTCAGAAAAACGAGCACATTGTTTTTACCAAATTTATTATCCAGATAGTCAAACAAACGGGCAAGTTCACGATCCATTCGGACGTACATGTCCTCCGTTTCCTGAGCATGTATGCCAAATTGGTGGGCACAATAATCCGTTGCCGAATAACTAAGGCAAAGAAAATCGGGCCATTCGTCATTGCCCAGGTTCATGCCTTCGATGGTTTTCAAAGCAAAATTGGTAACCAATGTGTTGCCATACGGAGTGTAGCGCAAAACCCCATAGCCACCTTTTGCGCGGGCTTCTGCAAAATCGTAGGGGAACCCTCCTTTGAGAATGCCATAATTGCCCGGATAATTCCAATTGGCAAAACTTTCTGTTGGCGCGTGGCCCATTTCCCAGGTTTTGTTCAAGAATGTATCAGGCCAACGACGGGCGTTGTAATCGCGCACCCATTTTGGAAGCCCCAAAGAGTCAGGGTAATAGCTGGAAGTGATCCAGTTGCCCGAAGCATCGTCAAACCAATAACAGGCATTGGGTATATGCCCAGCCGGGAATATGCTGCCCCGGTCTTTGAGACATACAGCGGCAACTTTTGAACGAAAATTGTTGCTAAGGCGCAACTCGTCTGTGATGGTACTGGAGAGCAGGGCCATGGGTGAATGTTGACCTGTTTCGGGTGCCGTTTTTGCCGTGCCGCCCACGGTTCGGTGACGTTTGTCGGAGCTGCAATACCGACTAATACGAAGTTCAGGGTCCCACCAATCGTTGCCAATTATGCCATTCAAAGAGGGCGTTGAGCCGGTGTAAATGGCTGCGTGCCCCGGACCGGTATAGGTGGGGACAAAATTAAAATGTGTGTTTTCACAGGAAAAACCGCCTTCGAGCATACGGTTGAATCCGCCAGTTCCGTAATGGCTTTGATAACGATAGAGGTAGTCGTAACGCATTTGATCTATGACGATTCCGACGATGATTTTTGGCTTTGAAGCATTGGGCTTTTGAGCGTGTGTCCCATGAGCGATCAGGATAATCAGGATGATGGAAGGTAAAAATCTCATAAACTAATTTAAGTGAGTTAGAAGCCTGTTCCAAATAAGAAAGATAAAAAAGGCGTTGCAAAGGTGGGGAAAAACAAGGGTAGTATAAATGCGCCTAATGTTACCTTTGTGCAACTCATTACAATCCGATAAAAATGACCGACAACGAACAACTCAATCCGGAAGAGATCGAAACCACCGCTTCCGAAACTTCAGCAAGCCCAAATCCACCTGTTTTAGACGTTGATCCCGTCATGATCCGCGCCGAGCGCGTCAAAGCCGAAATCGGTCAAGTAATTGTTGGGCAGGAAGATATGCTGGATCTGCTTCTGGTAGCACTTTTCACGGGCGGTCATGTGCTGTTGGAAGGGGTGCCCGGAATTGCCAAAACATTGACAGCCAAATTATTGGCGCGAACCCTGCATACCGAATTCAGCAGAATCCAGTTCACCCCGGACCTTATGCCGGCAGATGTGCTGGGCACCTCTGTTTTTAACATGAAAGCCTCTGATTTCACCTTTAAATCGGGACCAATTTTTTCTAATATTATTCTTATTGATGAAATAAATCGAGCGCCTGCAAAGACTCAGGCCTCGCTTTTTGAGGTGATGGAGGAACGGCAAGTAACAGTCGATGGCAATACTTACCCAATGGAAGTGCCCTTTTTTGTGGTCGCTACACAAAACCCAATCGAACAGGAGGGAACCTACAAACTTCCTGAAGCTCAATTGGATCGTTTTTTATTCAAGGTTATTCTTGCATATCCTAGCCTGGAAGAGGAGCAAACCATACTTCGCCGTTTCCGCAACGATTTTTCCGGTGTTTTACGCGAAACGGTAAAGCCCGTGCTTTCACCTGCTGACATTGCTGATTGTCAGCGTATCATTGAGCAGGTGTATATCCGGGAAGAACTGCTGGATTATATCGCGGCCATTGTGCACAGCACCCGAAGCAATGCCGATCTGTTCCTTGGCGCCAGTCCGCGTGCTTCACTCTCGCTGATGAAATCGGCTAAAGCCGTGGCTGCTATGGCCGGGCGCGGATTCGTCACACCGGATGATATTCGTTATGTATCCTTCCCGGTGCTTAATCACCGTGTGATCCTTACGCCTGAACGGGAAATGGAAGGTTATACAACAAGGGAGGTCCTGGATGATATTGTGAAGAAGATAGAGGTGCCGAGGTAAAACGCACGAACCTAACTTGCATGTGTCTCATTTCGTAAGCACCACCGTTCCAACCCGTAAAGCAATTTCATTCCGGGTCTCATTCAGTTTTTGCTGAATTTTCATAAAGCGCATCATGGCATCATGGTCGCCGGATTTAGAAGCTGCCTGAACGCGAACCAGATTCAAGGCACACATTTTCTGCACTTTGCGGAGCTTGAACCGGTCGAGGGCCTGGCGCATGTCCAGTATAAAATTGCGTTCTGGCATGGGCTGGTTTTGTAGCGGGTAATTCCACATCGCTTCCCAGTTGGGCGAGAACTCCCAGGGTTCTGCCAGGATGTCGATGGCCAAATTCGCCACCTCGCCCGATTCGTGTTGGATGAAATAATGTTGGTCAAAAGTTTTACCACCCACCAAAAGCGCATGGCATTCTGTAGCGATCTTGCCATAGAGTGGATTGTCAAAATCGCCCAGAGATTCTTCTATGTCTGACAGCAGGTATTCTCCGAGTGTTATGTTTTCTTCTGCCAGCAATTGTTGCCCGTACAAAATGAGCAGGCGCACAATGTCGCGCTCCTGAAATTC
>JBJXGO010000261.1:0-4843 GCA_046160345.1 Saprospiraceae bacterium | reverse complement strand
TATGATGGTTTTTTTCGTGGTTTTTCTGTACCTTTGAAAAGTCTTCATCAATTAGATTGACACGTCTTTTCAAAGGTACAGAAAAATTAGTTGTCTGAACGGAGGGTGCACAATTTTGGCCAACTCGTGAATATGCGTACTCTTCAGCCGCATGGGCAAAGCTAGAGAAAAGGTTTGATTTCAACGAGGGAAAAATAATTGAAGTCATAACATATTGAAAATGAGTTTTTTGCAATGTGATAATTTCCAATAATCAGAAAGCACAACACAAAATGCGCACTTGCGTGTTGCCAAATTTCTCCAAAAACACAATACAAAATGCGTACCCTTTCTACGGCTCCTTTTTGTCCAAAATCAGGATATGATCCCCAATGATTTCGGTTACATACCGCTTGGTGCCCTGTTTGTCATCGTAAGACCTTGTTTTGTTTTTTCCTTCCAGATACACCGTAGTTCCTTTGCGTAGGTACTTCTCCGCAAGATCTGCCAGACCACGCCACAATATAATGGTGTGCCACTCCGTAATCGCATGGGTTTGGCCTTTATCGTCCTTGTAGGTTTCGGTAGTAGCTAAGGAAAATTTGGCAACTTTAATGTTTCCGTTCAGCGTTTGTACCTCAGGGTCTTTGCCCAGGTTGCCGATCAGCATAATTTTGTTTAGTCCTTTCATTTGGTATTGGTTTTGGTTGTGTTATAATTTGTCCAGGGGGCTCTGGATGTTCTTAATCGTCTTCTTGCTAACATGAGTATAACGCAAAGTGGTTTTGATATCATTGTGCCCAAGTAATTCCTGAATGAAACTGATGTCGGTGCCAGCCTCTAGAAGGTGCGTTGCAAAACTGTGCCGCAACCCGTGAATGCCTACTTTCTTGTTGATTTTAGCTTTTTTCAGCGCATCCGAAAAAACTTTTTGGGCGCTTCGGATGCTATATTGATCGCCATATTGGCCTTCAAATAAGTACTTTTTGGGCCTATACTCCACAAAATAGGCCCTCAATTGCCCCAAAATGCTTTCTGGAAGATTGGCATAGCGATCTTTTTTACCCTTAGCTCTTTCTATAAATACCTGCATGTTTTTACTGTCAATGTCTGTAATCTTAAGGTGTACGATTTCGCTCACTCTTAGACCCATCCCATAGCAAAGCTTCAGCATGGTATTATGCTTGAGGTAGGTAGTCACCTCAAAAAGCTTTTTAATATCCTGTGCATTGATGACCTTGGGCAGAATGGATGGTTTTTTAGGCCGGGGAATTTCAAAAAATAACTTTTCTCGCCTCAATACCTGCTCAAAGTAAAACTTGACAGCATTGATACGACTGTGAAGCGTGTTCTCCGACAACTTAAGATGATTGATGCAGTATAAAAAATAGCTGCGCAACTTTTCAGCATCCAAATCATCGACGTTTTTGTCTTTCAGGACCTGCAAAAGCTGCGCAAATTCATTGCGATAGGTGTTGATCGTATTCAGACTGTACGATTTGAGTTGTAGCGTCTCGACCAATCGCAGCAGCGGGGCTTGATTCACGGGTTGAAGATGTAGCAAGGCAGCCTTGCCAACTACAGGTTTTGGGGGAAGCCCAAATTTTTCACGATAAAATACGGTATCCCGAACGTACCAGGCTTTTTGAGACGGATCCCATCGAGATCCGCTTAATTTTTTAACACACTCTTGGAGTTGAGCGTCATACTCAAATCGGATAAAAATGACTGCTTGTTCCTGGTATGTAGCGAATTCATAGTTTACTTGAGGTGTCGTCATTGGTTTGTTGTAGTAATCATCAGTTGTCTGGCTTTCTACTCAAAAATACTAACTTTTATCATGAAAAGCAAGTATTAAAAAACCGCTTCCTTCTTGTCCCAGGCAAAAAAGTATCTGATTGCACGGAACTCATACCTTTCCCCTGCGGTTTAGGAACGGGTAAATAATAACTTGTGATTTCCACCCCCTCATTTAAAAAGCAAACACAATTTGCCCCGAAATCTCACTACCTTCGAAGCATTAAAAAAATGAAGACCAAAACGACCAAAAAAGCATTCAAAGCAGCGACTCCGATCACTGGAAAAGACCTGCTAAACTTCGGTTTCACCCAAGGTAAAGTCCTCGGCGTCGCGCTGGATATCGCAACCACAGTCTTTGCAGCAGCCAATAAACCCCAAACCCTCAGCACTTTGAATCGGGTACGCAAAGATCCCAATTCCTTCCTGGAAGATGCCGCATTGGCACCCTTGGCCAAGGCTATTCTTGAAGCCGATGCAGAAGTCGCCGCCAAAGCAACCATTGAGTTGAACACGGAGGCGCTGGCTTATACCATTTTTGGAAAAGACAAGATCGAAGAAGGCGCGCTCAATCAAATGGACATCGCCATGCGCTTGCCTGTAACGGTGGCCGGGGCTTTGATGCCCGATGCACACCAGGGCTACGGACTGCCTATCGGCGGCGTATTGGCCACCAAAAACGCAATTATTCCGTACGGCGTGGGCGTGGATATCGGCTGTCGGATGGCTTTGTCAGTCTTTGATATTCCGGAGGAGCATTTCTTTAAAAACCGTTCTTTTTACAAACGCGAACTGATCGCTTCCACCGCTTTTGGCGCGGGTATTGGCTTTAAAGGAAAAGAACGGGCGTATCACAACGTGCTGGATCGCAAGGAGTTCGAAATGACCAAACTCCTGCAAAGTCTGCACGACAAGGCATTTACCCAACTGGGGTCTTCCGGCGGTGGCAATCACTTTGTGGAATGGGGAATCCTGGATTTTGCCGAAAAAGACGAGATCCTGGGCATCGAAAAGGGCCGATATCTCGCCTTGCTGACGCATTCGGGTTCTCGTGGACTGGGCGCGACCCTGGCGGGTCATTACACGAAGATTGCCAAAGAACAGTGCAAACTGCCTGCTTATGCCGCCAATCTGGCCTACCTGGACATGAACAGTGAAGCCGGACAAGAATACTGGCTGGCCATGAACCTGGCTGGAGACTATGCTTCTGCCTGCCACGAGGTCATTCACCGCAAGCTGACCAAAGCTATCGGCGCAACGGTTCTGGCCAAAGTGGAAAATCATCACAATTTCGCCTGGAAAGAAATGCTCAATGGCGAAGAAGTGATCGTACACCGCAAAGGCGCTACGCCAGCAGGCAAAGGCGTGATGGGCATCATTCCGGGCTCTATGACGGCTCCGGGATTCCTGGTGCGTGGCAAAGGGGAAATTTCGGCCATCAACTCGGCTTCACACGGCGCAGGTCGGCAAATGAGCCGTACCCAGGCCATCAAAAATGTAAACAAAAACGATATGCGCAACCTGCTGCAAGACCTCGGGGTGTCGCTCATTGGCGGCGGATTAGATGAGGCACCAATGGCCTACAAGGATATTCACCAGGTTATGGCGGCGCAAACGGAATTGGTGGAGGTGGTGGCTAAGTTTTCGCCGAAAATGGTGCGTATGGCGGATGATGGGAGTCGGGAGGATTGAGATCAAGTGTTCTGTACCGGCTGCTTTCGCTGCCGGATCGCACGCAGCATCCAGCAGCTAAAGCAGCCGGTACAGATACTCAGCGAATCACCGTCAAATCTCCCTTTTTCAGCTCCCCCGCCCCACTGCTGTATTCCACCATAGCCTGCCAAAAATAAACGCCCGGCGCAGCCCGTTGCCCATTGATTAGTCCGTCCCAGCCTTTTGATTCGTCATTGGGCGGAAGGTTTTTTTGTTCAAAAACCAGGGAACCCCAGCGATCATAAATACGCAGCCAACTTAGTTGATTGACAAGGCCTGGCGTAGCATATAAAGTGAATTGAGCATTTCCGTTCGAGCTGCCAGGTGCAAAAATATTGGGCACAAAAACACCCGTGGTTACCGCTTCCAAAAAAGGCAAAATCACAAATGGTGCTTCTTGAATACAGCCTTCAAACGATTGATACAAAACATAAGAACCCGCTGGCAAACTATCAAAAATGCCTTGAGCATCATATTGCAAGCCATCCAGGCTATAAAGTGCCCCACTGCCGCCGATTGCCTCGACTTTCCCATTTTGATATTGCGCATCCGGCTGCGAAATCTGGAGCGAAATCGCTGGTGCTACGATCGCCTGCACTGCAATGGTCCACAGCGTGTCGCAACCCAGCAAGCCCGGCACAATTTCTTGAATTGCAATGGATTGGCTGATCCAATTTCCAAAAACCAACACGGAGTCGCCTGGACAAAGTGCCACGGAATCTGCTTGAGTATACATGGAAACCTCCGAAACTTCTATCGTGTGGAGTGAATCGCAGCCGTTTGCATTGTCAAAATTTTGAGTAAAGATGCCCGGCGTATTGACAAAATTTCCAAAGACCAGCGTGGAATCTCCAGTGCAAATTTGCCGGGTTTCATTCGTCGGAACTGGACCTGGAAATACGTTAACGATGATGCTATGGGTCGAATCGCAACCATTTGTATTGGCAAAATTTTGAGCAAATATGCCCGCTGTTTTTTCAAAATTGCCAAAGATCAGCGTGGAATCGCCGGGACAAATTTGACGAATTTCACTTGTCGGGATCGGAACTTGAAAAAGGCTGACGGTGACGCTGTGTGTTGAATCACAGCCGTTTGTATTGGGAAATTTTTGAGCAAATACCCCAGCCGTTTTTACAAAGTTGCCAAAGACAAACGTGGAATCTCCTGGGCAAATTTGCCGGGTTTCACTCGTCGGAATGGGGGCAGAGAAAAGATTCACCGAGATGGTATGCGTTGAATCACAGCCATTAGCATTGGCAAAATTTTGAGCAAAGACGCCTGCGGTTTTTACAAAATTGCCAAAGACAAACGTGGAATCTCCCGGGCAAATTTGCCGGGTTTCACTCGTCGGAAC
>JBJXGO010000260.1:0-6504 GCA_046160345.1 Saprospiraceae bacterium | reverse complement strand
AGTGGGGCGCATTTGAGCGAGGCAAATTTAAGAGGTGCAGATTTGATGTGGATGGATTTTTGTGGAGTAGATTTGATGGATGCGGATTTGAGGGGGGCGAATTTGAGGGAAGCAAATTTGAATGAGGCAGATTTGAGAGGGGCGAATCTAAAAAATGCGGATTTGAGTGGGGCAGATTTGAGAGAAACAGATTTGAGTGGGGCGGATTTGAGTGGGGCGGATTTGTGGGAAGCAGATTTGAGTGGGGCAGATTTGAGAGAAACAGATTTGAATGGGACAGTTTTATCTTTTGAAAAACTACAGTCTCTAAAAACCCTGTATAAGTGTAAAAATCTCGAAGAATCAATATTAAATACACTTAGACAATCCCACCCTCAATTATTTGAAACACCTAAAGGATGGAGATGGTCACCTAAAAAATTTAACTAATTATGTGTGGGCTTTAAACTATCAAACCAAAGCAACCCGGCCTGAAGCATGTCCACTCCACTGCCAATACCATAAGATTTGCTCCTATTTTAAAAAGTCAAGGACTCACCTCAAAAATTCATCTCAGCAAGGCGTAAACCGTCGCGCAAGATTTTCCTGCCTTAGCTGTTATTCAATGGAGTCCGTTGTGTTCCAATGGGCAATAGGAAAAGAATTAACAAGAAATTTGACAAAGCGAAGTCAGCCTTTTAGATTCCAGGTAACGTGGCTGAAATGTCGGTGGGCGACGCAATGAGTGCGCCAAGTAGTTCAAAATACCCGGTACGGATTTCATCGGAGAGGCGGCAACCGCTATACTGCCCAACGGCAAGCAAAGCCCGTAAAGTCGTATCCAAGCCCTCGAAAGTGGTGATTTGTAATCTGAGTACCAAGCCGCCCGGCGTAAAATAATACCCCTCGTTTTCATGCGCATCGGGTGGGGTGTTGAGTTCCATAACGCCCGCTTTCATTTGAGCAAGCAAGGGATGAAGCGAACAAAGCAACCCGACCGCATAGCTTTGTAGGTAGGAGACATCAGAGGGAAGTGGCTCGTGGAAACATTCGAGCAGGGAAATAAAAGAATGGCGCACGAACGTAACCCAATCAAGTGGCGAGGGTGTACTGATATGGATTTCAGCAAATGAAGGTTTGCCGGGATGGAATGAAATTCGAGACGCGGGCATAAGAAAGTAGTTTTGACAGTTGGAAAAAACAAAAGCGGCCTACTGATTAGGCCGCTACTTTCAAAATGCGTTCAGCGCGGAAGGAACGCCAAGCGTTTTTGTCGAGGTCGAAATACTTAATAGCGGTTGGGCTTTCGGCGCGGTCGCTGCCTTTGTGCTCGTACTGGAAAAGGCTTGGGTTGAGTGTGCCGTAGGCTTCCCGCACTTCGCCGTCTTGCTTTTGGAAAACGAAGCGGGTAGCACCGAGGCGAAGGGCAGCACGGAGGCGAACAATTTGCCACGCTTGCGCCTGACATTGACCCCATGTAAGGAATTGGTTTTGGCGGCGAATTTGGTGAGCGAGGGTAAGAATTTCGGAGCGGCTGAATTGCTGTTTCATATCTTGTTTGCGTTTGACAGTACAAATATACTCGAAAATAATTGTAAATAGCAAATATTCTCGAAAAAATTTGTCAAAAATGTCATTTTAGGCAAACGCACCCCGATATATTTGTAACATGAAAGGAAAGACCTACCAAGAGCAAAAGGCCGAAAAGCGGTTTAGTGTCCTGACTGGAAACAACGAAGTAATGGGCGTTTGGGGCAACCTGAAAAAGTTGTGTGAAGACATGAAAGAACAGGACGGCGAGTTTCTGAGTTATTCCACCCTATCCCATCGGCGAGCCGACGAAAACCCGATTCGGTTTAAGACCGGGCTAAAGGAGTACGCGGTTTATATTGAGAAAATCAGGTGAGCAGGCAGCTTTGGAGGGTTTGTTTCCGACGGTGTTAGAGAAGGCGTTTCGTGGAGAGTGGTGAGGCTACTTTTTTCGTGCCTTTTTTGTAGTTTTTTGGTGGCTTTTTGCTGGATTATTGCTACCTAACAAATCCTATTCATGTCAAAATCGCTGAAATTTGTCCCCTACGAAAACCACTCCGGGTTTGACCCTGATTTGCGGACGCATTTGCCGACCCTTCCCAAAAGGTACACCCTCATTTTAGATGAAGCCATTTCAGGGGAAGCACCCAAAGATTTTATTCGGGTGTACGATTATGAGCGCGGCTCTCGCAAAAAAAACCCGAAAACATGGATACCCTACATTGCCAAAGTTGCTCGAAAGTGGTATCCAAATGAGAGCATTACGGAACATTTACTCAATCGCTTGGGTTATACTTTGGGTGTGAATGTCGCCAACTCCAAACTGGTTATGGATGATGAATTTTGGCGGCTTCGATTTTTAAGCGAATATTTCTTGCGGTCAGGCGAAAGGCTCGAACACGGCCAAGAAATTTTTTCTGGGTATGTTTCCGATCCTCAACTTGTGGAAGAAATCGAAAAAGATAGGAAAACTGCCCGGAATTTCTTTACCTTTCAGTTTTCAGTTAGTGCTTTAAAGCACCGTTTTGGGCATGGTGTCGAAGGTCAAAAAATCATTAGTGATTTTGTAAAGATGCTTTGTTTTGATGCCGTCACAGGCAACAATGACCGTCACACCTACAATTGGGGCATCATTTGTGATTTGAGCAGCAAACGAGCACCGCGTTTTTCCCCCATATACGATTCGGCTCGCGGACTTTTTTGGAATGAACATGAAGACAGGCTTTCACGTTTTAAGGATAAGCAGAAAGATGGTACAACTAACCTTGAAAAATACATTCGCGATTCCATGCCCCGAATCGGCTGGGAAGGAAAACAAGACCCGAATCATTTTGAACTGGCAGGACTCATATATCAAAACTGCCCGGAACATCGTTACATATTCGATGAAGTGATTTCTTCCGATTTCGAGAACGCCGCAAATGAATTACTGGAAAAAGAGTTTGAAAAATTGTACTCTCCAAAACGTTACGAATTGATTAAGAAGTGTCTTAATTTGCGCTTCCAAATACTCACCCATACCATTCACCAATCTAAAAAGGAGGAACGCACATGAAATTAGCATGGCTACGCCGCTGGCTGCGTTCTATTAATGCCAGCATTGATGCACTTCGCCAAGTGTTTTTGTATTCTTTTAATGGCAACATTCGGGATACTGAGACCCCCGTGCAAGCCACTCCCCAACTCATTTTTCGTCTGATTTACAAAAATGACGAAATTGGGACACTGGAATTCAGTGAAAGTAAATGGCGGTTTGCTTACTCGAATTGGTTCAAGAACCAATCTGGGATTAAGCCTTTCGCCAATTTCCCTGACGTAAATCGTGAATATATTTCCGATGACTTGCCCCCATTTTTTGAAAGCCGTTTGCCCGGCATCTCACAACCACAGGTGGAAGCTTTTTTGAAGGATACGACACAAGTCAGCGAAGGAGAGACCAAAGCAGCTTTGTTAAAGCAATTTGGTCGGCGCACCATTACCAACCCGTTTGAGTTGAGTCCGGCATTCTAAATCGTGCAATGTCGGCAGAATCAAAGAGACCTTTTACTTTAGGTAGTGAAGGGTCTTTTTGATTTGAAGGCCAATCCTTATCTTTGTCCCGACCGTGTTGCCCGGTGTTTGACCGTCAATCATTCTTTGCAGGGGCAACACGGTTTTTTCACTTAGAATTAGGGTTTCGTCTTAAAACAAGTGGTGTAAAAAGTGGGTTATTTTACACCACTTTTTACAC
The DNA here is from genome assembly GCA_046160345.1 of Saprospiraceae bacterium. Lineage (GTDB taxonomy): Bacteria > Bacteroidota > Bacteroidia > Chitinophagales > Saprospiraceae > M3007. The sequence continues at coordinate 2,765 of JBJXGO010000260.1, read as the reverse complement.
CACTTGTTTTTTATAGCGACTTAAATAATTGATTATTAGTGCTTTGTGCACAAGGGTTAAAGTCCCTCTCTCTCCGCTGATTATCAAAGAGTTACGCAAATTCGACTGCGTGGCTCTTTTTTTATTTGCATACCATTTGCATACAAAAAGGCCTCAAAAGAGAAAATGAGGCCGGTTTTGAATTGTTTTGCTATCAAATATCCTTGCGGCTTTATTCCCATTAAGCATAAGCGGCAAACCATTCATCCTACCCATTTCATTTTTCCTCCCCCGGCTCCACCCACTGCTCCGCAAAATAATCCTGGATAATACGGTGGCGAAAACGCCAGGTTGCGCCATCAAATTCTAGTAGGTTCCTGGCAGACATTTCCTTCAGGAAGTCAACTAGATCATACGGGAGAATTCCTTTTTTAAAAAGGAGATACCGTAAATGACAATGCTGCAGGATTGAAAAATAAAAAACCTTCATCGACGCATAAAAACGATGATAGGGCGAGGTAATTTGAATAAGATCGTTAGACTCTTTATCAATCATTTCTGTCAGCCCATTGATCAGCCCTATGACCAGCCCTATGACCAGCCCTATGATCAGCCCATAAGCCAGCACATTAGCCAGCCCTATGATTAGCCCAAAGACCAGCCCTATGACCAGCCATCTAACCAGAAAGCTTTTAAAAAGTCTCAAATATCCTTTTATTGACCAATTGACTGAATCACGTGTCTCAATATAAAAGCTCAGCCCTCCGACCAGCCCATAGACCACCCCTCCGATCAGTCCATTGCTTAGCCCTATGATTAGCCCAAAGACCAGCCCTTCGCCCAGCAATATGACCAGCCCTCCGACCTGCCCTCCGAACAGCCCATAGAACAGCCCAAAGGCCAACCTAAAGACCAGCGCAAAGACCAGCCCAATGGCCAGCCCTGCGACCAGCCTGTACATGAACGTAGCTACTATATTATTCCAGTGAGACCATTTATGCCACCAAGAATATTGTAAATCCCGCAGTTCAAAAACCACCATATTACGCTGGTTCATTCGTGATGCCAGGAAAGAAAGCCAATGCGCAGCAGATAATGGCAGATAGGTTTTGTTTTTAGCATTATATAGAGCCTCATCAACAAATTTTTGTTTAATTTCATATTTTCGACTTTTCAAATCACCATCAGTAAACGCAGGCAAGCTTCCGGCAAAAAGCAATTGGAGGGTGTTAAAATAAAAAGGAGTTTCAGCTGCTTGCAATAACAATGGGTCTTTCCGAATCGCCTGCAACAAAGGCAGGGCTTCTGGTTGTTCGCGGCCCATTCGGGTTAGTTCATCTTCTAGTTGCTCTCCATCCAAAGGACCAACTTCAATTTGAAGATTGACCCGTGCATTTTCTTCTACCCGTTTGTACTCTTCAATCCGGCAAGTAATAACAAAACGTCGCCCTGCCACTGATCCATAATCAGCAATGGCAGCCAAGCAAGAATTTATGGCTTCCTTCTGCCTTAATTCATCCAAACCATCAAGCAACAAAATTAAGTTGGATTGGCGAAGTACAGACTTGGTCCCGGCTTTGTTAGTGCTAAGTTCAGCCGCTAAAACGGCTTCAAGCCAGGTTTCCAGTTTCGCAAAACTGCTTTTCCACGTGGCCAGGTTTATTACTACAGGCAAGGCATCTTCTTCGAGGTCGAACAGGCGGTCGGCCAATTGTAGCAATAGGGTGGTTTTGCCTGCTCCCGGCTGCCCCACAATCAATAAACGTCCGAGCGCATCCTGAAAAGTCTTGCTTATTTCGGCTCCGATTTGGTTGCTGCCGTATGGAATGAAGGTGGCTGCTACTTGTTCACTGGTGCCTTCCGTCGTGGCGAATCGGCGGAGGTTCACGGGTTGCCGCGAGGCCAACTTTTGAGAAAGTCTGTTTCGGTAACGTTGGCGGAAGGCCTCTCGCAATTGCTGATTTTCTTTTTCGCCTTCAGATAATTGGGTTTCAATCGCTTTTATGAGGTCAAGTATGTCCTTATTGATGCGGTTTAAAGCGGTTTCTTTCTGTTCATGGGTAATCGTTCCTAAACGGCTGTCTTGTCGACACTGTGCCAGGCGGACGGACAACATAGAAAGTTGTTCGTCCACAACAGCATTTTTGAGATTGGACAGGATTTTAATGGTCTCTTCTTGTTCCGCCTCTTTTATCGTTTCCCGTGCTGATTTGAGATGTTGTTTAACTGCTTGCGACCAGGCTATTTTTATTTGACCCTGAGTCTTAGCGCGCTGATTAAAACCAAGCATATCCTTAAACTCACTCGAAGCAAGTAAGACAAAACAACCCACCACAAAAAGGCCTATCATGTACCAGGGGTAATTTGGGCCAAAATGCTGCAAACACCATGGCCTAAGATCCTCGGAAACGAGGTCAGGGATAAAACCGATGGCTACGGTAAGAAATCCAATCAGCAGGAAAAGAAGAAGGCGTTTTCGTGAGGGCATGGCAAAGACTTATAAGCCGAAAGGTCGATTTTTTCCATCAAAAATCAAAAAAATGTACTACTCATAAAGCCCAAACAGAAACTCCATACACGCCAAATCACTGACAAAGGCGGTTTTTAGCTATGTTTTCAGTTCACCCGGCGGAGCCCGTTCGGGGCAAAGGCGGTTTTTTTATTTCAGGAAAAATCCTTCCTAATACCGCGTCGATTGTAGGATAGATCAAACCAGACCATTAAGCAAATTTTACTCAGCGCAGTTCCAATTCAACTAACACAGGAAGATGATCGGAAGGATATCG
>JBJXGO010000259.1:0-5639 GCA_046160345.1 Saprospiraceae bacterium | reverse complement strand
AAAGGGCGACAATGGCTTGGCGTTGCTCCTCCAGTTCGGGCCAGCGCTCATAAATTTCATCGGGGTTGAAGGCCGAGTGGAGCATTTCCGGCAGTTTCCAGTTTGTGCGCGACCACACATAAAGTTTGAAGGCAAGCAGGTTGCGGCACATCACGGAGTGGAATATCGGCACTTCGTTGCTCGCATATCGAATCTTTGGCTCCGGCAATTGAACTGTACGCTCCATGTCGTTCCGGATTTTTTCGAGGAACTGAAGCGGTGTGCGCGCCTGGTGCTGAGGCAAGGAATAATCGAAGGATATTTTGTCATAATCGCGGTGACCGTTGTGAATATGCTGGTCGAGCGAGATGCCAAAGTGCCTCGCCAGTACCACTATTTCTTCGCCTGAAAAAGGCACTTCCCCCCTTTATTTTCTTATAGATGTTGGCTTTGCTCTGTTGGAGCAGAGACACCAATTCATCGACCAAAACCATCTCAGGTTTGGCGTTGCGCTTGATGTTGTCAAAAAGGTAGCGGTGGAATTCGGTTGGCATGAAGCGTTTGGATTTTTACCCCCTCCGATTTATCCGCCGAAGTTTTAACGAAGGCGGAAGTCTTGAAGAAGGCAGAAGTAAAGGAAGGGCTGATTGTTTTGATAATCAAAATTAGAAAAAAACACCCAAACAAACAAGAATTGAACAAAACCTTTTAAATTTTTTTGAAAAAATCACCAAAAAACGGCAACTATTTTTCTCACCTGGTGAGACTGATGGGGCATTTTTCCAAAAAAAGTCTCACGTCGTGAGACTCGTTTGCAAAAAGCCCCCAAAAAGTCTCACGACGTGAGACAAAGCGGCCGGCCAGTCTCATTTCGTGAGAAAACCAGATTTGGAAATAGCAATTTATTCCAGAACATTTGCCCTTGCAATTGCGATACACTTGCAGGTTCTCTTCTAAAAAATTTCATACACAAAATCATTTCATGTATCCTGAGTCAAATTCTGGATTTAACTTCGTTCAACATGAAAAATAAGATTCTTCTTTTCTTTTTGTTTTCTGCTGGTCTGTTCCCCATTGCTGGCGCAACGCAAGATACGCCCAAAAACAATACTTACGAAGTGTGGCTGCGAAGCCAGCAGCATCGAAAGCTATCTTTAGGCTATCTCCAAGGCCTTTCAGATACCACCCTGACTTTATGCACGAGCCTACATCGAGCAAATACCGGCCTGCGCATTTTCCCCGTGGAGCAAGTGCGCTGGGTAAAGTTCCGTGAGCGGCAGAGCATTGTGCGCGGCATTGGTCGAGGTGCTTTGCTTGGGTTTGCTCTCGGGTTTGTGTACGGGTTTTTAAAAGGCGACACGTCTCCCTATTCGGCAATGAACTGTATCTTTTAGGTTTTTCATTTTCAATACTCTTTTCAAACATGAAACACTTCATACTACTTTCACTGAGTATCTGCTTGTTGTCTGTTCAGGCTGTATCTGGTCAAATAACCCTGAAAACTAGACCCTATTTTGTGGGCCTTGGCATCGCGTATCCCTTAGGCCCTTATTTTACTGGCGGAGCTTATCACTCGAATGGCTGGGGAGCTGTGTTAACCCTGAACGCCATTTGGACCAATGCCAAAAACCAGCCTTCTGATTTCAGTCCAGGACTTCGCTTTTATAACGATAATCTGAAGGACAAGGTGTTTTTGAGCGCTGTACGGGTGTTGAAATTGATTCCAACGGAAAGCAAACGCCTCAAATTTGGTTGGGAAGCAGGCCCTGCCTGGGTTCAGACCATTACGCTAAATAATTTTGAACGCATAACCAGTAATGCGTTGTTTTCAACCAATTATTCATACACCTCAGACAAAAAAAACGCCATCGGTCTTTCCTTTCGAGGTAAGATAGAATTTAGTTTAAGCAGATGGCTTAATGTAGAACTGGGCTTCAATGCCATTTTGAACAAATTGCGCCCTTATCACGGCGTGGATTTTACCGCCACCCTTGGAAAAAATCAGTGGTAATTGATTTTTACCTGGTTCGTATGATTTTTAGTACCGATAAACACATCCCTCGATATGCCTGCCCACGCTGAACCACGCATTAGCTTCCTGAACCACCACCTTCGACGAAGATGGCCGCAGCGCAACTTTTTATGTTCCGCTGCGGCTATCTCCCCCTTCATCTTTCACTAAATCATGCTTTTATGAAAAAAGAAATCATTTTCCTGCTATTCCTCTTGGCTATAGGGAGCACATGGCTGCTCTCTTGTACCAAAGAACCGGGCGGGCCTACCAAAAAAGACCCCTGCCCTTGGCCGGAAATCACTACTGAAGGGCGGAACACCTTCGGGTGTAAGATAAACGGAAAGGAGTGGGTGCCTTGTGTGGATATCTATGCATTGGCGGTCGGCCTTCAACGCATAGAATGCACTTTACGAGAATCGGATGGGAGCAATTTTTTGTCAATGGTACTTACATACAGTGTTCAGGAGACAGAGAATGATACACTTGAATCTCTAATCATTGGCTTGAAGCCTTTGCAACAAGGGTACAACTTAATAGGCAATCTTGATTATTCAAAATTACATTTTGGTCAAATTTTTGAATCGGGACAGAGTTCGAAAACATGGGAAATCATTGATTCTGATTTTCAGAATTATTTTGAGGTTACCCGAATAGATACATTCGATAACATTATTTCCGGAATGTTTAAGTTCACATTGTTCTCAGAAGACAAACAAGACACGCTTCATTTTTCGACAGGTCGCTTCGATGTGACCTACTACCCGCAGTAACACTTCAACTTTTAATTTATCCCGAATCAAGTTCGGGGTTACTTCATTTAACATGAAAAACATCCTCTTTTTGCTGAGCATATTGCTCGGCCAGCCATTCTTTTGCCATAGCCAACGGCTTGGCGATTTCCTGACCAATATGGTCGCTCCACTTGACAAAACCGAAATCACATCCAACTTCCTTTGGGACAAAGGCTTGAACGGTTTCGCTGAACCCGCCTTATTTGACGGCATTCTCCGAGACTCAATTTGCATCCAACCCACAGCCTTCGGCTTCCTGTACGCTCAGGCGCGAAACGCTTTTGTCGGCACAGGGGTGAATCCTTTGCCTCACCCGGACGTGTATATGGATTTTGTAAAACGCCATACAGGTACCGATACCATTCCGTTAGCTGCATTGGTTCTACGTTATCATCGAATTCATAAGGATGCTGTAGATAGCAACCTGCTCAGCTTACAAAATGAACAACTGTTCGATGTGCCGGGGCGAACACAAAGTCCTTATTTGCAGGATACCCTTTTTGCCTTTGCACCTTTGAAAACAGAGGCTTGGCACACCACGGTGCATTTTACATTGCCAACGGAACTCATTTGGCAAAACATGGGTTGGGCTGACCCTTTGTTGCAAGCCAATTTTGACGATGGTCAAGGCTGGCAAATACTTACAGCAGGTCAAACCTATACCATTGAATATGATTCTGGGGGTGTAAAAGCCATTCAGACCCGTATCCAACAGGGCAGCACAATACTTGAAGCACAATCCATAATTATCGTGGCGGAACAACCTGTACAAGACCGTGGCGAGGGACCTAACTACCCATTAGACCCAGAAGATTCCATATCCATTACTGGCGGAGGTGGTGACTTGCGTATTTTTTATGGTTCGCCCTGTAACAAGCTGCTCAAGCCTTTTATTATCGTGGAAGGGTTTGAGTTGGTGAATAACCCGCCTCAATTTCAGAAAAGACTAGAAAATCTAATGGGAAAACCAGATGTCATTACAGGCTCCTCTCAACCCCTTGGCGAGTGGCTATATTCCCAAGGCTACGACATTGTATGGGTCAACCTCTTTGATATCCAAGACGACATCCGGGACAATGCCGAGGTGGTGAAAGCTGCCCTGCAAAAAATCAATGAAATCAAGGCAGCCAATGGCAGCAGCGAGCCCAACATGATCATGGGTGTGAGTGCGGGGGGCATCATCACGAAGTATATGCTGGCAAAGACCAACTCGGTGCCTTTCGACCACCAGTGCGAGAAATTTTTCTCCTACGACGTGCCGCTGCGCGGGGCGAATATCCCGCTGGCCGTACAATGTTTGCTGCACCACGTCAACTACATCGCCACTGAAAACGACGTGGATTTGTTGGGCTCTAATCCTGCTGCAGCAGGGGCTTTCAACGCACTCAACAGTCCTTTTGCACGTCAGACACTGCTATATCGTTTTACTTATGAAAATGGCAATGAAGTCTTGAGCAGCCAGGAACACGAAGATTTTATGGCGGAATTGGATGCCTTGGGCGGAATACCCATTCGGCACATCGCCCTTGCGAATGGTAGCACAGATAATGCTACACGGACAAATATCTCCGAGGGTTCGCAGTTGTTCAATGTAAATACGTTGGGCACGCTTTTGACGTTTGGCTGGCCCTTAGGCTTTCCTTATTATATTAAAGTTGAGCTGCATGCCGATGGATATGCACTGTCCAACAATCCCAGTTCATTGGTATATGACGGCAATTTCAGCGTCATTGTAAATGGGGTAAAGCTAAAAGAGTATGCACTTTACGTTGAAAATGAACGAGATAAAGCTTACGATACAGCACCTGGGGGAAGTAGCACACTAGCACTGTCCGCTTTATCTGGTTTAAATGGCGACATCGTAGATGATATAGGCATTCCGTGGCTTCCTGTCTTGGATCGTTGGGTCACGATGAGTAATTTGTCTGTGACCACTTATGCTACCCATTATTGCTTTATACCGACCCGGAGTGCTATATCCGCAGGGGAGGGCATATCCTTGAATGGCCCATTCGCTTGTGGTCAGGGATCTTCCAGTCGTTGCACGATGAGTACGGAAGATACGCCTTTACCGGGTGAATACGGTGTCTCCACACCAGAAAAGAATCAAGACCACGTTTTTCTGGATGCCCGCATAGGGGATGTTCTTGTGGATGAATTGGATGCCGCCAATCTTATCCCTGGTGGCCTGCTGCCAAGCACTTTGAACACCTACTACAATGCGGGCTTACCGGTTCAATCAGGGATTCCTACCATTACAATTTTCACAGGAAGTGGGCAACTTTCAATCAATAATACAGGCATGGTGGGGTATTCCAACAACAATGAACCTGTGTCGCCGGCCAATCTGTTCAATGCCTACACTAAATGCGATGCCGTTATCATGGTAGAGGATCGTGCGAAGCTCGTGGTCGGTGCTGATGGCGGAGTAAAACACGGCACACTGATGGTGACAGAGGGCTCCAGCGTCCACATCAAATCTGGCGGTTTCCTTTACGTCACCAGTGGGCAGAGCAAACTTTTGATTAAAAAAGGTGCTAGTTTAGTATTGGATGCGGGCGCCATTGTAGACGTAGAATCGTATGGTTCAGAAATCCGCATCGAAGGTACCCTGGTGATCAACGGCGACATCACATTTCGTGGCTACGGTTACTTCCATTTCTCAAATGGTGGCACCCTCGAATTCGGCCCCGGCGTGACCAACTTCAAGCTCACCGGGCGCGGTTTCGGCCACCGCTTTGTACGGCTGAGCGGCGGTCTCTCCATTGAGCCGAACCACGGCGTTATATGGAAGCAGGGCAAAATGGAAACTAATTGGGGCAGCTTGTACATCAACGAGGGCGGCAGGTGCCTCA
>JBJXGO010000258.1:0-12243 GCA_046160345.1 Saprospiraceae bacterium | reverse complement strand
TCATGTTGTGCCTCGGAATCGAATTGCCAAACTCCAGCCGAGGTCTATGGGTGCACGACGCAAATCTCTGTTTTTCTCCTTTATTAGCGGGCTTTTTTCAGCCCGGTGGGCTGTTGTGTCAAAAGGTATTTTGAAAATTTTTGCGAGAAATAATATTTTGTTTTTTTGTCAATTTAATCCTATAAGGTTTTAAAAACCTTATAGGATTTTATGAAAATAAAAATATAATTCCGCAAGACATTTCCTGTCTAAACTTTTGACACAACCCCATAGAGGAAAAACCTATTTCTTATTAAACATGATCCAATAGGGTTCGGCGTCCTTTATCAGTGCAGTTTGAATGGACCAAGCAAAATCGAGCGATACCTGATTTTTGAAATAAGGCCCGCGAAGGTCTATCGTTTGATCAGTTGTATACTGCCCTGTCGGATTGGGGATTGCCAGTGCATGACAGCTCATACAGTTGGATTGTTGGCCCCATTTAAATGACTTATTAGGGGTATTGGGGTAGGTAAATGTTGAAGGGCCAAAACCTCCTTCCAAATAGGGGTTGTACCCGAAAATTGAGCCCGCATTTGGGTCGTTGTTGGCCGCATTGTTAGGGGTAAGCATGACATAGGCAGCAACGCAGGCATAATTAGCAGCAGCACCTGTAATTTCTTTGGGTCGAAGTGAAGCGGCAACATTTGAACTGGGTGCTCCTGGCTGGTCGCGGTTGGGTGTCCAATAATAACTTTGCCATGTCCAATTGCTGATTTCTTTGGTAGTTACATGCATGGCAACCAGCAAGGCAATTTGGCCTTTTACTGCCCTTCCACCACCAGTTGACGTATTGTTTAGTCCCTGAATACTGTCCTGTTGGTTCATATAATTGGCCATCTCCTGGTCAACGGTAAGGTAAATAAACTCGTTTAAGTTGATGGTAGCAGCGGCTATTTTGGCAGGGTCTGTTTCGGAGCCGCCTACCGGTACGGCTACTTTTCCAGCGGGCTGTTTATTGAATCTATCAACATACACATAATTTTGGGCAGCCCCAAAAAAAGCTGAATCTGGAGGGTTCGGTGCTGTTAGCCAAACAGGCAATTTGTACAATGGATCCGATTGTGCATAAACCATATAAGATGGCTTTAAGGTAAGCGATTTATTAGGGAATTCAGGTATAGCACCTAAACCATCTGGTTTATAATATTTATTGATCACAGATTGCCTGAATATCTGGTTTTGTGTTGCATAACAGGCTGCATCAGGACTATAAGCAACAGTTACCCAAAAATTAACGGCAGCCTCATCAAAGGCCTCTGCTGCTTTTTTACCTGCAAACCTTGCAGCATGTTCAAACTGTTTGGGGCGGCTAAGTAACGCTCTGCCATTTCGCTTAAAAGATGCTCCTTCGCAGCCTCCCTGCGTGTTTTTATCACTAATAAGCTGCTGGACTTCACCTAACCCAAGCCAGGTTTCATAGACCAGCAGATCGTTGCCTGCGAACTTTTGGCCTGAAGGAGCCGTTAATCCAGCCCATATGCCCCAAGCGTGCTTATAGACGCTTTCTTCATCATAATTGGTGGGGGCAAACTTTTTGTCGTTGATCCAGCCATTGATGACAGTAGAATCTTCTGGAAAAACAAATCCTGGGACTTTGATTGGCAAGGGTACTGGAGTAATACTGTTTGCCACTGCTGGGATTACCTTTTTCTTTCCGTCGCACCCTATTTGGATAATTATTCCCAAGGTGAAGACAATGAAAATCAGTGCTGTTAATTTTTTCATGACAAGGTTGTTTTTAGTTAAAGAATAGTTATTGATCACGGCTCATTCAAGAACTTAAAGGAGCCGCTTGGTGACTTTTTCCGTTTTAGCCGCCGCCTATAACTTCCCTTACTTTTTCTCTGGCATCTCAACATTTACGCCCTTATTTAATCCCAAAATTACCTCATCTCTAGCACTTATCCTAACACTATTCGTACATAAAATTAAATTATTTTTTTATTTTGGGAATAAACTACAAAAAAGCCGCCTCGCAATACTTTTACAAGGCGGCTTCCAAAAAAACATCTCAAGATTTGACAATTTTTAAAAATTGCCAAATCTATTAACTCCCAGTTTACCGGCCGCTGCCACGCCCAAGCAGGTGCAGCGGCGACCATCCACGAAAACCATCCACCACTTTTTAGACCATATCTCCCGGCTTTATTTGCAAGTTGAGCCATGGCGAAATCCCGACAGGGTCGGGAATGCGGAAGACTCTCCTATGTTATGAGTCAGTTTTTCTATTCGAAAAAATTTCAAAAACGGATGGGACCAAGGTTTCAACCACCTGTTACTTCGCCAACACAACCCTAAGCATGATTGCTTCTTTTCCGGCTTTCACGCTTAGCAAGTACAACCCATTCGTGAGGTTATGCAAAGGCATGGTTATATTGTTCTGGCCTTCAAGTGTAGGTACCACTTGTTGTAGCACCAACCTGCCTGCCAGATCTCTCAACTGAAGGGTAGTTTCAAGATTCCCTGTAGCATCAAACTGAATATTGATATGATCAGTCGCAGGATTCGGATTGGCCTGGAAATTGATAATACCGGCCTGGTCATCATTTCCCAAACCGCTATAACTCCGCTCACCCCCTCCTCCATTGAACGCAGGCTGCTGACAACCGGTGATTTCCACATCATCAATATAGACGCGATCATCGTCGGCAGTGGCATCAGCACGGAATCGTAGGCGGGTGTTGGATGTAAATGGTCCAGGGATCACTACCTGTCCTGCTCCACGTATCCCGTTTGAAAATTCGGTTCCGGCATTAAAATCCCCGAAGGTAGTATAGCTGGAGCCTCCATTTGTGGATATTTGAACCCAAAAATCTTCGCCATTTTCAAAGCTAACTGTATAGTAGGAGAAATCTACGGTCAGTTCATCATAGGGCGTCCAATTCTGGTTGGTCGTAGACATAACAGAGGAATTTGTATTGTCGCGGAGGAGAATGCTGTATGTGGGCGAATTGGCATAAGCCGCGTTATTCGTCCGGATACAATCGGTTCCACCATCAGTCCAGATACCGAAACCCGCTTCGAAATTGTTGGAATTGATGGAAACATAAGAGCATGGCCCGCCACAGCTGGTCAAGCAGGCTGCATTATACACTTCGGAACGGATACGGTCACCAGGTTGGGGGCCAAAACCGTTGTTAAAATTGATACCGACATTGCCAAGCAGATGGCAATAGCTCATGATGGTTCCGCCGTTAGCTGGTAAATCGGCATCGCAGCCTTCACTGTATCCTGCAGCCGGTCCGCAACCGTCTATCGCCGTATTGTTGCCATTCCACACGCATGCATGCGTATGAGAGGATCCCAGATTATGCCCGATTTCATGAGTGATGACCTCTATCGTCCAGGAATAAGTGGGGACATTACTGTAAGTGGAATAAATACTGCTGTATCCTACGCCGTAAACGCCATTGCACAAAACGTCGACATAAGCGATACCGCCAAGCCCGTTGATGCCCACGAGGTGCGCAAGATCCCCGTTGTAAACGCCATTTAATTCAGTTCTGAACTGGTTGAGGTAGTCGAGGGATGAAGGACCGGTATATGGATCCACTACATCCCAGACATACAGATCATGCAGGACAAGGTTTATGGATTCATTGGTGTACAGTGCTGAAACCTGGCTGAATACGCCGGTCATATAGGACACCACATTTGCCACGCTACCTTTATTTTGGAAAAGCGTATAATCAGTTTCTACATACATGCGCACACAATTGTCCGGTCCGGCTGAACGATCTGCTGCTGCGGCTTCTTCGCCAATTCTGTGCAATTCATCATCCGTGTAACATTCAAAACCAGGCGCTTCTTTAACATCGGAGTTTCTAAAGAGAATATGAGTTCTATCCTTGCTGGCCGGGACCAATCCTATTGTAAAACGTTCATTATCATATTCAACCATGCCCATTATTTCACCATTGAACAAACTGAGGGTGACCAGGGATGTCGGATCATCCTGAACAATACCCCAATAATGAACACCCTTATCAGCATCGTAGGCAGCTCCACCGGATGAAGCGGTGTGGACCTGGAATCCATCAGAGAAATTTTTTGCAGGAATAAGGTCGAGCGTAATGCTGCTGCCATTCTCCCAGGGGAGCGTCAGGGAAACAGCAGCGCCCGGATGGGAAAGCAATTCCTGCGTTTTGGAAGCATCCCAGGCTAACAAGGTCGAGTTCTTCAGAGCCTTCCTGGTTTCAGGGTATTCGGCAGCGGGGTCCATTTGTTTATTAAAAAGGGACAACTTCAAAAATTCCTGCTTGGCTTTGGTTTGCACGACCAATTGAGGGATCGGTTTAAGGGATTGACCAAAAACGGCTGTTGCCAGGAGCAACAATGAAAAGTTTAAAAAAAGTTTAAGCATAATTTGACTTGTTTAAAAAAACGTGAATGAACTGAGGATATTAAAGGTTTAACAAAGGCCAAATGTGATTTTATATTTCATTTATCCGATGTTTCCGCCGTTTGGAATTTTACAAAACCGCCGTTCCCCGAAAAACTAAAATGGGTATTGTCTACCATGCGACATTTCATTCCGCCACACCCTGCTCCGGTATATACTTCAGCCAGCGGCTTTTTTATTCCCGAAAGAAGTGTACGCCTGCTCTGGTAAAAACCTCAAAAACTGTCCAGTTTTTTGAAAATCACACCCTCTAGTTTTGCAGTATTATTGGTTTAACCGCCTGGTATCCAGGGAAAATTTTAATGCTTATGTACAAGACAATTTTCTTCACATTGGCTTGGCTCGTTTTTTTTCAAGGAAAAACAGCCTCGCCTGCCGCCCAACTCCAAACCACTGATGAATCGTTTAAATGTTCGCTTCCAGCCCCTAAAAACATTCATTGGACGGTGGCAGGCACGACTTACCTACTTTTTGAATGGGATCCGGTTCCTGGAGCAGCCTATTTCAGGGTGAAAGTTTTTCAATCACCAAACAACAACATGATCTATTCAAGGCTTGTGACGGCTTTGCCAGAGAAAAATGGTGTGGCGATCAACGGCTTGGCACCAGGCTCTTCTTATGACATAGAAGTCCATTCTGTGTGCAGCAATGGAGTAGATAGTCCCCGGATTTAACCCATACACAAATGCTTATTGTCATGAAAAAAACAACATTCTTAATAATGTGCCTCTTTTTGTCCAAACTGCAGGCTCAACAATCAGGCGCCTTGGATACCACTTTTGCCATTCATGGGTTCAGCACCGTGGACAGAAGCACTTTTGAATCCATCTTAGCCTTTACTGTCCAGCCTGATGGCAAAATAGTTGCGGTTGGATTTACTGAAGAATCAGGCGTATCAAAGATGGCCGTGCTTCGATATCTCCCCAACGGGTCGCTTGACGGCACTTTTGCCACCAATGGTATTTTTGAAGGCACTTTTCTGGGTTCAATCAATGTGGCCCAGGCAGTAACGCTTCAACCCGATGGGAAAATCCTGGTCGCTGGCTATACGACCAATTTGCAATCATCCAGTACATACAACGAAGATCTGGTGGTGCTGCGCTTGAATGCAAATGGCGTTCCAGACAATACCTTTGGTACTAGTGGCGCCGCTATAGGGAGTTTAGGGTACAACGAACGACCTGTTGGCATCCGTATGACGAACGACGGCAGGATACTGGTCGCTGGTAATGTATTTCACGGTTCCGCTTCCAACATGTTCATTACGAGGCTGACCAATGATGGAAATTTGGACATTTCTTTTGGCGTAAATGGTCTCAACCAGGTTTCTATTACAAATGGCCTTTGGAACTACTGTCAGGCCATGGAAGTCCAGCCAGATGGCAAGATTCTTTTGGCCGGTGAGGCAAAGACTTTTGCGGGGCTAAACTTTGCCTTGATCCGCCTTGATCCTAATGGAATTTATGACTTAACTTTCAGTGGAGATGGCAAAAACATGCATAATATCAGTACCACAGACGACGGGGCTCAGGCCATGTTGTTGTTGCCAGACGGCAAAATTTTGTTGGGTGGCTACGCAAACACTGCCGACAACAAAACAGAAATTGCACTCACACGCTTCAACGCAGACGGAAGTTTGGATAACTCCTATGGCGATGCTGGAAAGGTGTTGACACAAATGGGCTTGGATCATTGCGCTGTTGCTGACCTTAACTTGACAGGTATGGGGAACATTATCGTCGCCGGTACTGCCAAGCGATATCCTAGTTATTTTGACTTTTATCTGGCAAAATACAAATCCGATGGCACACTGGATGACAATTTTGGAGAACAGGGCATCACATTCACCGATTATGATGGGCATTATGACGGCATCAGTGATGCTCAAATACTGGCAGACGGGAATATTCTGGTTGCCGGCACTGGTGTGAAGACCTCCAACTCTATTTCAGAGTTTTTACTGGCTCGGTACTGGTACGGAGAGGGTTCTGCTACCGGCGATATTACCCAAGTGGAGGCCTCTGCCTGGGCCTACCCCAACCCCACAAGTGAGCGCAAAGTGACCCTGAGTTACAACTTGCTGGAAACGGCAAAAGTCTCACTTGATCTTTACTCACTACGTGGAGAGCTTTTGAGTTCGTTGTCAAAATTCGAACAAGCCGCAGGCAGCCAAAAAGAAGCCGTCACGCTTCCGCCCGGGTTGGCAGCTGGCACGTACCTTATCGGACTTCGGGCTGGCGAAAAACAAACGTTCATCAAAATAATTGTTCAATAAAAACAGGCAAAATGAAACACTTAATTCTTACACTTACAATGCTGTTCAGCAGCCTGGCTTTATATGGTCAGTATGACGTAATTTACGATTCCACTTTTAGCGGGGATGGGATCGCCGCTGTTTCTTACAGAATCACCTCCGATCAGGGCGTGTTTTTGCAACCTGATGGCAAGATCATCTTGTTGGCAGAGCGAAGAATAACCTTTGACTCCGCTAAATTCTCGGTGTTAAGACTTACTGAAAGTGGTGCATTGGACGTGACTTACAATAATATTGGTATCAATAACTTCCCAACACTTTTTAGCGACGACCCTAACCCGACTGGCTTACTTCTTCCCAATAACGAATTGGTGGTAGGCGGTGCCGGGGAATATACACCATGGTATTCCAATAGCCTTATTTTGCATAAATATAAAGAAAATGGCAAAATGGATCTCCTTTTTGGTAATGGGGGGGCTGTATCCATATCGGAAGACTCCTTAAGTTTGTATTGTAATGATCTAAAAATCTATAACGACACCAGTTTTCTGGTTCTTTATGGAGGATCCTTTTTCGGAAGCGACACCTTTATTCAAAAGGTTTTTATTTGTAAACTAAATACTGATGGGCGAATAGACAGTTCATTTGCCATCAATGGTAAATTAGAATTACCCTCTGGACTCTTTACTAGTGCTAAAAAAATAGTACTAAGTAATGATGGTTCCATGTATATATTGGGTAATTACAACCTTAATTTCGAATACTACGATTTAGTAATAAAATTGAATCCTGATTTTACCATTGACCCCGGATTTCAATTTGATAGCAACGGTTCGAATTATACAATTACTGATATTGAGGTAGACGAAGACGCCAAATTAATCATAGTAGGATATTACTATGCTTATAAATTTAAGCTGTGGCGTTACATGCCAAATGGCTCTTTGGACAATTCTTTTAGCAAGGATGGCATGATAGAAGAAGATCTAAACCGAAATATAGGTGGCATAAGGCATCTATATATACAGCCAGATGGCAAGCTCCTTTTGTCCTTTTCTGGTGGTGCTATTGCTATGCGGGTTAACCCCAATGGCAGTATGGACTATTCCTTCGATCTGGATGGAATATCGGAAGTAAGACCTATTTATGATATTAATTTCGAATATCAAGGGGCCTCCGGTTTGGTGCGCCAGCCTGATGGGAAATTGATCTTTATGACAGAAAACGAAAGCGATTTCATACGAGTCCTTCGAGTAAAGACCAGGCCTTGAGCGACTTTTCAAGGTTTTTCAGATTGAATTGGGCCTCTGCATTGTGGTGAACAGTGCGGAGGTCTTTTTCATCGGTTCTTACAGCTTCGCAGCTAATCTATAAAACCAATCCTCGAACGAGCAGCAACAAAACCGTCGATCCCTTACCTCTAAACCGTAGCGGGCGTCGTGGCACGAAACGTATTCGACGCTACTACTTTTTTGCACTACAACAGCAACCCCATCGAGGTGTCCACTATTCAAATTTGGAAGATTTTTGCCTCGTCAGCTTCAACGCTCCCCTTTCATATCTTCAGACTCCTAGCCCTCCTCGTCACCATCCTTTCCTGCGGTACAAAGTTCCGACCTCTCAACCACTCATCCTTACACTATTCGTGCATTAATTTTAATTATTATTGCATTTATGGAAGAAACCACAAAAAAGCCGTTTCGTAATACGACTTGCAAGGCGGCTTCTTAAAAATCAGAAAGAATTTTTAAAAACATTTTGTTTTAAAACCGAAAACACCCTATCTTCGCTGCTTTACTAGCCGCGCCCATGCCCAATAGAAAACATTCCCGCAAAAAAGACCATGAACCGCACGACGCGGTGTTCAAGGCCTTTTTCAGCGATGCCATTATCGCCAAAAACTACCTGTTGCATTATACTCCTGAGGCCATTCACCAGCAGATTGATTTCGCCGTTTTCCAGAAAATAGACACCGCCTTCGTAAGTGGCCGCTTCGGGATCTCCTTCAGCGACGTGCTGTACGAAACCCGATTAGCGGGCGGCATCCCGGCGCGTTTGCTTTTCCTGTTCGAGCATAAAAGTTATGTCCCTTCCTTGCCAGTACACCTTCAACTGCTTGACTACCTACTGCAAATCTGGGAGGATGACCTCAAAAACGAGCGCCCGCTTTCTTTTATCATTCCGATAATCGTGTATCACGGGGCGCAGGGTTGGAAACAGAAGCCTTTTTCCAGTTATTTCCCCGGCTTGCCTGAAAACTGGCAGGTGTTTGTCCCGAACTTTCACTACCTGCTCACAGATTTGAACCGGATGCCTCCTCAGGAAATTGAGGAAAAAATGGAAACTGAATACCTGAAAAACCTGTTTTTAGCGTTAAAATTTGCCCGCATCGAAAGATTCGTTTTGAAAAAATGGCCAAATGTCCTTACTTTTGGCAAGCCTTTTTACCGGAGCGACCGCGAAGGCATTCTGCTCCAAACCCTAACACTTTACGTCACCAATTTTTATAAAATGACAGAGGCTCAAGTTAAAGAACTCAGCAAGCAATTGCCCAAAGCGGAGCGCGACTGGATTGACGCGATCCCTGAAATATTTGGGAGGAAATGGAAGGAAGAGGGCCTTCGAAAAGGTATCAAAGAAGGTATCAAAGAAGGTATCAAAGAAGGTCGTGAAAAAGGCCGTCAGGAAGGCCGCGAAGAAACGACTCATTCCATCACCGCCAAAATGATCCAAAAATTTCCGGATTGGAGTGATGTTGAAGTGGCTGGGTTAGTCGGCGTCACGGTGGAATATGTTCAACAAGTGCGCCGCGAATTGGCAAAAAAGAAGCAGGCCTAAGCGGTTTATGTCAGGGCAAGTACCCTAAAATGCTTGATTATCAATGATTTATTCCCAACCCGAGTACCCAGGCTTTGTCATTTTGACGAAACTCCTGACTGCAGACAGGCGGGCGTCCGCATCAAGTACGCGTAACCTGAGTTCATGTGTTTGCCTTCCCGAGCCCTCAAAATGACAAAGCTTGAGTACACGGGCATCTTTGCAAGGGCGTCAACACCAGCGAGAAATCTCCATTCTGGTCTGGCCACAAAAAAGCCGCCTCGCAATACTTTTGCAAGGCGGCTTCTCCAAAAAAAACATCTCAAGATGGGGTTGTGTCAGTGAAGGCCTATCTACTGGTGGACGCACTCCGCTGTGTGCTTGATGACAACGCCACAGCTGTCCGAAACCTTGATTCAGCTGGTGAACACGCCAAGCAAGGCGGAATTTATGACGCCTCTACGGTATTAGCCTTGAGGTTACCACACCGATTAACAACGCCTACAATGTCGGTGACTATAATGGCGAATCCGATTATCCCCATTACTACCTGCGCGACTATCCACCAGCCCCCAGTACTCACCCAAGCAATGACCTGTGCAATGAATACTATAACGGCGCAAATCGCGCTAAACCATGAAAAACTGTAAAATACAGCCTTTAATATCGGCCAAATACAACTAAGTTTAAACAATTGGCTTATGAAGCCAAATAATGCGTTTGCCTTAGCTAGAGCAGTGGTGGCATGTTCCATCGCGAGCATCGTTTTCTCTAATGCCGTCGTCACCGCAGTTGTCATCTTTTGAGCCACAGCGTTAATGTTTGTCATGGCCTTACTTATGTAAATATTGCACAACCCTAATACGAAAAGTAGAGTGTCAATTATTAATGACGCCCACGCCATTTGACAGGACGTCAGGTCTTCTGGCCGGATTGCTGCAATTTCCGCTAATTCCTTATCCGTGTAAGCGATAAAACCGAATGGATGGTCCTTCGCGTCTATGTTTGCGTCCAATATCTCCTTACGCTCGAGTATCGATGCAATCATCTCTTCAATTTGCTTCGGTGTTGGGTTTTTCCATTCTGGATCAATTTCCCCATTGTATTCGGCTAACAATTTCTTGATCGATTCATGAAGAACTGCTCCGAGGTGTACATTCGTATAAGGACTAATGTCGGGGTCCACCTGACAGTTAACTACCCCAAAACCGTCCGGGTTAAACACATATGGGGGCGGGGTGTTTACAGCCATCTGTAGGTAGTTTCCAGGGAATGCGTTAGATTCGATCCATACCGGCACGCCCCTGGCAGCGTCTACCGAGCGTACATGCAGGTTGAAATTGATCAGAGGGTCTTCCGCACCGCCCGATTGACAGTTTACCGTTCCGTACCCCCCTGCTATCGGGTCCTCGGGTCCTGGAGTTTGCCCTTGCATCCGTAAGAAATTTCCCGGATATGCAAAGGACTCAAATGAAATCGTATTATCGCTATTCACTTGGAAGTTAAATAACTCCCATGGATTGTCCCCTCTTTCCGCTTGAAGGTTTACCACCCCGAACCCACCCGTCGGGTGATCTGGCGGTGGTGTTATGCCCTGCATCCGCACGAGGCAGCCTTGGAAAGATTCTGAGCGAATACAGACCGGAATTTTTTTAGGAAAAGGAAGTTTATTACTCATCTTAAATCTTGTTTAATCCTACTCGTAAGGCTTTTCGGTTACCGCCTCCTGTTTAAGTGACTGAACAGGATCAGTCGCAAAATTTATACTTATTTATTGCAGTGTTGAGGTGAGTGGTAAGGCGCTTTTGCCCCGCATGGTGTTCCACACTTTACACCATTCACCCCTTAGATCCAAAACCGATTCCACGCCGTCGCGCCTGTGTCTTACCGCCAGGTGTTCCGCCCCCGCCGCGTTTGGTTTTTGACTAAATGCAACTTCCGGGAGCATCCAATCCATAAAACTGATCCTCAACCGGGTAACTACAAAACCGTCGATCTCTTACCTCTAAACCGTAGCGGGCGTCGTGGCGCGAAACGAAATCTGCGCTACACCGGCAAACCCATCAGACCTCAAAGATTCCAATATGAACTTGTGGAGGGTCTTAGGCCCCCAAGCCTCTCCTTTCACATCTTCAGTGCACTCTGGCCATTCTCTTCTCTCCCTTTCTACGGTACAAAGTTCCGAGCTCTTCACCACCCATCCTTATACTATTCGGTCATAATGTTTAATTATTATTGCATTTTTGGAAGAAACTTGGGCAAAAGACGAATTCAACCGAAAAAGTGTGCGCGTATTTAAGATTTGACAACTTTTAAAATTTGTCAAACCTGTTACCCCCGATTTACCCGCCGCTGTCAAGCCTAAGTACACAAGTCGCATCCCCACTGAGTTGTCATGTCGTAGCGCAGAGAAGACAACCCAAGAGCGCAACATCAGATGGGCACAAACCATAGATATTAAAATTTAATTGACTCCAAAACTGGGCGTGACAGTCAGAGAAAAAGCAGCTTATGTCTCTCAAAGCCGTCTATCCTAAGCAGTCATAATTTTAGCGATAGTGCTGTTTTCGAAAGGCACTTGGGCTAACCCCGAATTCCCTAGAAAAGGTGTAAGAGAAATAAGTGAGTTTCGAGAACCCGGTTTTGTGAGCAATTTCAGTGATGCTCAGTTCGGTGCGCATCAGCAAATCTTTGGCTTTGAGGAGGCGCAGGCTGCGCAGATAGATGG
>JBJXGO010000257.1:0-13703 GCA_046160345.1 Saprospiraceae bacterium | reverse complement strand
CATCTCAATAAAAGGATTAGGCGAGTTCTGGAAAAGTTCTACGCTTCCTTCGGCGGTTTTGGAGGGTTGGGGTTGGATCTGAAATTCTGCAGCGGTCATGATTTTAGTTCTTGTGCGACCGAAAGCGTGTTTTTCTCTAAGCACGGTATCCTTGCGGCCAAATCCTAAGCGGTATTGCTGGATAATATTTTAGTTTTGGGGTGATTTAAGTTTAGATTCAAATGTTGTGCCAGAAAATAGGGGAGGTCAATTCCACTATCGCCACCTCATGGCTATCGAGTCTTTAGTTTGGGTGAGTATCAGACAATGAAGTTGTATAAAACACAAGCCATCCTGTCGCAGGGGTACTGGGCAGAATGGCTCGTGTTTTGGGCTGGATTTCAACTATCGGGCAGAGCACTGCAATGACTTGAAAAATTTGAGGACTGTTCAGCCAACCCTAACAATCATCTCTGTTCATCTCAATATCTACCGTAATTTTCTTTACTTTCACACTTTTGATCTCTTGGTTCGGGATTTTCAAACAATCGAGCAATTCTTTCGCTTTGTCCGTACATTTCGTGGCATCTCCTTTACCATCAGGGTCATTTATAGGGAATTTGAAGTTTGCGTCCAGATAATAGGTCATTCCCCCAATAAGAGCTTCGTCAGCATAAACGGAGAGGACGATTTCTCTGTCATCGGTCAACAGGACATCCTTTTTGGTGAAGTCCATGCCTGCTTTTAGGTTAATGACAAGTTCCCTGCGTTCGCCGGGCTTCAATTTGAATTCATTATTTGGAAGGTTTTGGAAAGAAATTTCCCAATTTTTTTCTTTTAGCAGGGCAGGCAGTTCAATGGTGATTTTCATCAAGGCGGGTTTCCGGCCTGGGTTGCGGACCAAGAAACTTTTATGGTCTAAACCTGCTGTCAAACCTCTAAACCCGCCCCCTGCTGGCACAAGGTTCACATTCCTCTGGGCAATATTGTTGTCGTTTGGCACCAATCTCCATTCCTCTATGGTTTCTCCAATGGTAAAATTGGCAATATTGCTTGGGTCGCTTGTTGCACTTGCTATCATCATCATGCAGTCATGGCCATAAGCATTTTTATTGGGCACCCACTCAAACGGGCCGACTATTTTTTCCTGAGTGCTATTGGGGTTGAGTGTTCCGATTGCGGCTCCGGTGTAGGTCATTTCTTCAAAATCATTGGGCCATGTCAAACCAGCACCGGGCCAGCAATGGAAACCGCGCACCGTAACATTATTGGCAATTTGGCCCCCTCTGTTTTTAACCTTGACATAGGCAAAATTGGTGGCCCCAAGGATTGGTTCTTGGTGCGCAGCCATTCCATCTGCCGCACGCCTGTTCCAAATGGACAGGCAATCCCAGTGGACAGGCTGAAAACCATATTCGCCGTTCCTTCCGTCCTCGATATAAACATCAACATCAGGTGCAGCCCCTGCCGATGTGAATGGGGAGGGCGTCCCCGCTGGTTGAAAAAGCCCTTGTTTTTCAAATGACCACCGGACCACCTTGTTGTATGCGCCTCCGAAAATGCCCCTTGATGTCCAATTAAACAGGTCGGTGACCATCATGGCGTTGCAAAAAGCAAGTGCGGTAGAAGGGTTTGTCATTGGAGTCAAGGTGCTGATGGTGCGCAGGATCAAGTAAATCATCATTTCAGCAGCAAACCTTCTACGGTTCAGATCCACAGAATCCCCTCCAATGGAGCGATAAACTCTGAACAAAGTGGTGGCAAGGATTTCTTCGCTTTGATAATCCTGATCATCCTTTGACCCACCCCAAACCCAACCACTATTGCCAACCGCCCTGTCAAATCTTCTAAATCGAACCCATGGTGTCAACATAAACCTGTCCAATGTTCCCCTTACTTGGGAATCCGGATCATTATTTATTGCACCAATACTGTCTCCGGCACTATGGGCAAAGCCAAAATTTGCACGGCCTACGTGTTCATACAAAATGCCATGTCCACCCAGTTCGTGGAGGACTACGATGTTGTCCAGAGCAATCCCAATTGGATTTACAGTCGTATCCACAACATTATCTGCAAGTGAAAAGGATGCAAGCCCTATCCCGCCCATCCCGTTGCCATCACAATGGGCATTGAGTTCGATGCCAGTTATGGGGCCATAGTGTCCACGATGGTCAACCGATATTGGGAAATTCGTGTTATTGAAATAGTTGGCAATCGAAAAGCCGAGGCTTTCAACCATCGTAAAAAACCGGTCAACATGGTAATAGGCATTCACTGCTGCAAAATCATTGGTTCGGACATCAAAGTTAAAATCTGAACCGCTTGGCTTGGTGGGCGGTGCAACGATTGGATCCTCTACATCGGTAAGATTGGCAAACCGCCCTTTTAAACTTTGCACACCAGCAGTCGGAGCATCTAAATTGGGCAATACGACCGTATCGCGCAACGGATTTAGCACGGCATTGGGCTTTACCGCTGTATTGCTTGTTACGCCTGTTTTTGAAACTGGGTCCTTCAAAAACACCTGCCCGTTCAAATTGGAAGTCAGAGCCTCCAAATAAAGCACGGATTTTGTCTCCAATTCAACCAACATCAACCAATTGAAGTGTCCGAGCGAAAAAGAGACTTCCGTAACCACATAGTATTGTCCATCTTTCATACTTTCATGCACTTTGGGCAAAGGCAGCGTGGGCGTGTGTTCTTGAAAACTGGATTCTTTGTGTTTGTCGCTCTGTTGTTCGGCCTGCCTTTTTTTACTGTCGTAGCGATAAACATAAAACCTGCCCCGGATGATTTTTGCTTTCCCATCCGACCCTTTGATGTGGTGGCCATCCGATTTGGCCCTTTTGGACGGCTTGATCCCCAATATTTCGTTCAGCGAAACTTCTGTGGATGTTTCAGCAAAACTTACAGCCCCCCGATATTTCAATGCTTCCTTTGACTGGAAACCTGTTGCAAAAAGGCTTTTAAACTGTTCAATTGTTTTTTCGTCGGGCAGTTTTGCTTCAACGCCTTCTTGGCTTGTATTACACATGGAAACCACCCGGTTTGGGCCATGCTTGATGGTCACTGCCAGTCCTGACCGCCAAACCGGAACGTTCAAGCAGGTTTGATAAAAACCAATTGTGGTGGAATCAAAAAATGTTTTTTCTTCGGAAAGGCGATATTCCAAACCTTGTTCGAAAGGCTCCAGGTATGACACCAATTGGTGCGCATTTTCCAATTGCTGTTCAGGGATGCCCACAATTTTTGAAACCCTTTCCAAATATTCAATCGCTGAAACCCTTGGCGCTTCTGATTCCGAAAGGTAGAACTCCTCAAAGTGGTTTATATCCCTGACCACGTTTGAATGATCAAGCGATAGATTCGCTTTTAATACTGGATCAAATTGAACTTTCATTTGTAACAAAATTTATTGAGTGAAAAAGTGAGAGGCTATGATCAGATCAGTTGCCCCATGGGGGTTTTTATTTTATATTGTACTGCCAACACCGCCATTATTGCCAAATTACTTGTTCTGCCCTGTAAATACCTTCAGGTCGCCGTCAAAATTAACTTTTTTAGATTTAGGCGGCGTTGCGACCATCCGTAACTGAAATGGCGCGTTGCATGCGCCGGTGGTGACTTTGAATGTTCCAGTGTCTACGAGCCCAAAAGCCCTGAAGCCAGGCAACAGCAAGGTATGGTGGCCGGCCTTATAATTGACGTTTGTTTCAGCGCCGCCGGTCACCAACCGGGTAGATTCGATGGAATTGGACGCACTGTTATATTGAATCCCGGAAGACTGAGGGGTACCCGGATCATCTGCTGGTGTTAGCACCAGATCGGTGGCGCAGGTGGCCAGGGTAGGCGTGCGCCACACTCCGCGGCCATGGGTAGCTGCTGCTAAAAATCCGCCGTTGATTTCCAATTCCAAAACGGGAACCATCGGCAGGCCATTGCTGAACTGTACCCATTGGCCGGCAGTATTGTCGTCGTGGTAAAATACACCTAAATCGGTACCCAAGTACACGCGGTGGAGGCTGCCGGGTTCAAACACGATGCAATTGGCCGATACGTTGGGCAGCAAGTTGCCGCTGATATTTGTCCAAGTAGCACCGGCAGTTGTCGATTCGAACACCTTTTGGTTTTTGGTAGCCCCACCGATAGTAACATATACATGGGCTGCATCATTGGGATCCGCCACTATATAAGTAAACGGCCTTGGCGTCGACGAAATAGGAGGGGTTATATTCGCCGTAGAAGGGGTTATATCCGTCCAGGTTACTGTGGAAGCCATGGCATTGTCGGTGCGTTGGATAGATCGTTCCCTGGCTACGTATAATCGGTTGATATTGTTAGGGGAGTGCGCCAGTTGGACAATCTCATCATTTGTTGGGTCGGTGGTAGTCGGCCCAGGATTACTCATGGCTTGCCAAGCGATGACAGGGATAGGGACAGGGGGGATCGGTGGGATCGGAGGAGTAATAATAGTGATGATCTTGCCTCTCCAAACGTCGTTATTAGCACCATAAAACATAATGCTTGGATCCGTCGTATGAAAAATGTACGAGGTTACCCAGGGACCATCGCCGGGAAGGATAATAGGCACAGAAATAGGAATAGGAAGATTCCCCGTAACAGTTCCCCATAATGCTCCATTGTTTAAGGAAAAGAAGCAAATGCTAGGATTCGTGTAGTCTATCAGACATTCCGTACCATCGCCAAACCCAATACAGGTTTGTCCGATATTAGTTAACCTGCTAACACCATCATCCTGTGCGCCTACCAAGTATAGATTTGGGTTTTGCGGCGTGCCTCCCAGCCTGTAGTATTGGGAAATGGCCAGATTGCTGCCTAAATCAGCCCAACTGGAGCCATCATCCATTGAGCGGAAAATGCCCGCATCGGAATTACAATACAGTGCACCGTCCATGTATTTCAGATTCTGTATATCCACATGTAAGCCCGGAAGGCTAGGGCGAATCCAGTCAATACCGCCATTCACTGACCTCCAATAATATACACCACCTACGTGGACGATATCCGGATTGACCGGGCTACACTCCAAGGCTACATCGTAAGGCACTTGATTGCTGATGTCCCCGGGTCCAGGTGGTAACAGACTGGTACTCATTAAATTGGGTGTATTGGAACGCATATCCCATTTAGCGCCAGCATTGTCACTTCGATATAATCCCTTAAAGCCGCTGCTGACGTCTGTAAAAAGCGCGTAGAAAACCTCGGGATTAGCCGGAGAAACCGCCAGCTCGATGCGGGTGAAGGATCCTGTCGGCAGGCCTTCATTGGCGCCTAAGGTTTTCCAACTGTTGCCGCCGTCGGGTGAAAGAAAAATATTTGAGCTGCTGGCTGCTATTATTGAATCGGGGTGGCTCGTTTTAAATTCAAAATCGTTCACAGCTTTATTGTTCGGAATGGGCAACTTTGTATTAGTTGCCATGCCATCCGTACTTCTGAACAATCCTTGAGTGGTGGAAACCAGTACGGTGTTGTTATTGGATGGATGGAGTTTTATTTTTTTGATGTTCCCAAAACTATTATTGAACGAGGTGGCTATCCAAGTAGCTCCGCCATCCAAAGTCTTGAAAATTCCGAGACTGCTCCGGCGCAAACTGACTCCATCAGACACTCCAGGCACTTCAGGCACTGGGTCGCCCGTAGCTAAGTACCAGACAGAGGTATTGGTCGGGTCAATAGCCAAACCAGCTACTCCGGTCACCGGGAGATTGTCTGTCAGGCTTGTCCATGATGCGCTGCCGTTCGTGGAGCGCCAAAGCGTGCCGGTAGGGCTGCCAGTGAATAAAGTGTTGGGGTCGCCCGGCAAGGATTCTATAAAAGAAGTTCGGCCGACATTACAACCAAAGAGGAATGGGTGGTTGGACTGAAACAGCGTCCAGTCTCCGTTGGAAGCCGGCCCCACCACTGCCGCCATACGTTCGCGACCGGGTGGCGCGGCTGGTGTGTTGTAGAATTTCACGGCTTCCACAAAATTATCCAGCTGCCAGTTGCGCAGCTTCTTTCCGGGGAAACTCCGCGTTTTTTCCATGTACCACCAGCGATTGAAACGCGCTTCCTCATTGTCCCATTTGTGATCTTCCCGAGAGTTCAGGGTGTCCCGGGAAGGACGTTGATCGCCGAAGTATTGCTGCGCCACCGCTTCGATGGAAGCTATATCTTCCATACCGGCAATGCGCTCGAAAATGGACTGGCCAGGCAAACTGCTCAGCCAAACAACCCAGAGGGCCGCCAAAGCTATTGACTTTTTCATATTGTTTTTGATTTAAAAAGTAAAAACAAGGGTGTCCTGAAAGGACCCGAAAGATTGAAAACTGTCGTTCAGTGATCTCCTTTGCCTTCACCTTGCAATTGCTGCACCTGGGCTTCCAATGTCTCCACTCGTTTGTTTTGCTCCAGGAGGTATAAGGTCAATTCTTCGACTTTTTCCAACAGTTTGCGATTCATGTCTCCCAATTCAATCCCTTGTTTTTCTACGTCCGCGGCTGGCGGCATACCGGGCAAATGCCGCTTGTCGCGGATGTAGTGTTCCAACTCGGACAAGGGGCGTAGCGCGTAGCTCGGGTCGAAAACGTAGTCGGGCCAGTTGGCGAGTGCAGAAACCCGTACTTCCGCGCAAACGATATTTCGCTCCACCAGCAGGTCGTAATTACCATTATTGTTTAGTTTGGCAAAACTCCCGTTTCCGATGGCCAAACGGCCGCTGATGGTCACATTTTTAGTGACCGAGGCATTGTTGCTTACACTGAGATCCTGGCCTACGCCGAGGTTTTTGACCACCGAGGCATTGTTACTCACGCTGAGATCCTGGCCTACGCTGAGGTTTTTGACCACCGATGCGTGGCGACCCACATTGGCGTCTTGGCCTACGCCGAGGTTTCTGACCACCGATGCGTCGTTGCCCACAGCCAAATCATTTTTCACGGCGGCGTTGTTTTTTACCGACAGGTCGTGGCCTACGGTAGCGTCTTGACCCACGCCAAGGTTTCTGACTACGGATGCGTCGCGGCCCACTGCCAAATCTATTTGTACGGCTGCGTTGTTTTTTACAGACAGGTCGTGGTTCACGGTTGCGTCTTGGCCTACGCCGAGATTTTTGACCACCGATGCGTTGTTGCCCACAGCTAAGTCGTTTTTCACAGCGGCATTGTTTGTTACAGTAAGGTCGTGGCCTACGGTTGCGTCTTGGCCTACGTTGAGGTTTTTGACTACGGATGCATCATTGCCCACAGTGACATTTTGGCCTACGCTAAGGTTTCTGGCCACTAATGCGTCGTTGCCAAAGGTGGCATCTTCGCCTACGTTGAGGCTTCTGGCGACCCTTAGGTGGCGGCTCACGGTGACATCTTGGCCAACATCGAGGTTTCTGACCACCGATGCGTGGCGGCCCACTGTCAAATCGTTTTTCACAGCGGCATCGTTTATTACCGACAGGTCGTGGCCCACGCTGGCATCTTGGCCTACGTTGAGGTTTTTGGCTACCGCGGCGTCGTTGCCCACAGCTAGGTCGTTTGTCACAGCAGCATTGTGCGTCACCGTCAGGTCGTGACCGATGACTGCATCGTTACCAACCGATAAATTATTGATAACCCTCAAGTTGGCGACGGCCAAAGTGCCGGTTACTTCCAGATCGCTTTCTACCCGTACATGGTTGATAAAATTGTTAGCCGGGTTGATAATCAGTTTGTCCAAACTTTCATTCAGTGCGATTTTCCCGTTCCCACCGATGCGCAGATTGGCTTTGACCCGGGTGTCGGTTTCAACATCCAAAGCGAACTGCGGCGCAAGGGTATTCACGCCAACGAAGCCGTTATCGAGGATAATCAGGCGATCCGGCAGGTCTTTGCCCACTTTGAACACTATGTTGCTGGGAATATAATTTCCAATGGGGGCACCGGATACATAAGCGCGGATTTCGGCCCCGGAGCTATAGATTTCGGTGGGCGTCCAACCACGCCACCGGAGCCACCCAAGGGTGTCGCCAGACGTTACCGGAATTTTATAAGGCGGTTGGTTGGAACTGTTGTTGCGGTTCAACAAAAACTCTGGTTTGGTGCCACTGGCAGACTGCCCGAAAATAGGTGAGATCGGCAGACTTGCCAACAGTACGATGAAGAAGAAATTAGATTGATTTTTCATAAAGAAAAGAAAGAGTGGTTTCACAATATGGTTATAGCTTAAAAGGCGAAAAGGCATAGAAACACTGCCCACGCAAAAAATGCTCGTGCAGCACCCAAGGATCCTGCACGAGCCAAAAGATTTTATTCAGGCAATTGCAACTGATTCTTAACTGCCTCATAGTCAGTCCAATCCAAATCAGGGTTGTGCATCAGGCCTTCAGAAGTAACTGCAACGACCCGGACTTTTCCAGCAAATTTGACTGGCGAGGCACTATCGTTCTGCGAGTGAATTCTGACTGCTTCTGTCTTTGCCCAAAAAAAGTAGTTTTGAGTGCTCCTTGAGAAGGGGAGCGCATACCATTCACCGTTTGCTTCCTGGAGATAGGTCATAACCAAGCCCGAGCTTGCAATTTGACTGGTGACGATGGGTACTTGTAAGTCAATTAACCATAAATGACTGTCGAAGAATTGCCAATCAGCGGCGCTGATGGTTGTCACATAACTTTTGACGTTTGCGTTTCCGTCTTGACCGTCAATACCATCCTGGCCAGCAGGACCCATGTCGCTCATGTCGCCTTTGCAGGACATGAATGCGGTGATGCTCACGAAGAGCAGAAGAGAAAGGATCTTTTTCATTGTAATAAAATTAGTGGTTATGCCTACTCTTTTAAGGATTTTCGGCTTCTTCCTTTGTCATGTTGTTCTTGTTTTTTAGAGGTTGTAAGTGCCGTTTTGTAGACGGTTTTATCGTATTCTTAACATTAAAAAGAACAAACCGGGTATCTAGGAATAAAAAGTTGGCGTGACGGTTCCAATGCCTGGGAGATGCTTTTGAATTTTCATGACTTATCTTTTAAAAGTTAGACAGAAATTGATAGTCCTAAGTGGCGCATCGCAAAAATCTGAGCTGCCAATTAAGGCTCCAATAATGCCGCTAGTGGTCCTGATGCCGTCTTTGAAATGCCTGTGGTTGTAACCGCTCCCTTCGATACCTGTTGACCACGACAAATCCGTCGCCTGTTGCAAGAGATCCAGCATTGGATACAATGAACCTTTCCACTCCGCCAGACCCATTAGTCCTAGTTGAAAAATCATGCCCGGAAACATCGCAGTAATAATTTGGCACCATTTTGTCAAAAGGTAGTTGGAGGAATACTGAGTTGCAATGAGGATGATTGCGTTGGAGAAGAAAGTTCGCTTGTCCATTATGCTGTAACTGAAAAAGTGTACGAATAGGAGGTGCCTGCTTCGGCATCTTTTAGAACTTGTCCGCTAAGGGTGTTGTATAAGTTCTGCCAGATGTTGTTGAGACAAAGGTGGGGGGGCGGGGAGGGGGCCCACAATCCTATAAATACATGATTTTTCAACCGCTATTTCTTCCGGCCAAAGGCTTTGTTCACCGCTTCGGTGCGGCTGTGTACTTCCAGTTTTTCGTAGATGTGGCGGATATGGCTCTGCACCGTGGTGATGTCCACAAAGCGCCGGGCGGCGATTTCTTTGTAGGAAAAGCCTGCTTCCAAATCATCCAATACGGCCCGTTCTGCTTTGGTAAGCTTGTCCAGTTCAGGAAGCACAGTCTCCGTTTGCTGGAAAGATTCGACCACAAATCGGGCAATACTGGCACTCATCGGAGAGCCGCCACCGGCCACTTCCCGAATGGCAGAGGCTATTTTTTCGGGCATGGGTGGTTTCAAAACATAGCCCGTAGCACCTGCGCGAAGGGCATCAAAGGTCTTTTGGGGGTCAGATTGGGAGGTAAGCATCACAAAATGCGTTTCCCGGCGCTCGGGTTTCCATTTGCGGACGCAGTCAATGCCATTCTCTTCGGGCAAGCTGATGTCCATCAATACGACCTCGGGGCGGAGGGACAGGAATGCCGCGCCAAATGCCTCGGCGCTCTCGAATGCGCCTACGCATTCGAGGTCGGGGTAAAAGCTGAGGATAGAAGCGGTGAGGGAGCGAAGTTCGGCATCGTCTTCTACAATTGCAACGCGAATAGCCATGATGTGGAGAATAAGAAGGTGACCAAAAGGAAGGGTCTCGGAGGGCAATGCGCAAAGGTGCGACGATGGATCCTGTTGGCGTATCCTATAAATATGGGATATTGCTCAAAGCGACCCGCGCAAAAGAATGGTCGTTCCCTGCCCAACAACCGAGTTGATCTCCAACTTCGCCCCGATTTTCTCTGCCCGCCGGGTCATTCCTTTCAGTCCGTTGCTGTAATGACGGGTGTTTTCGAGGTCGAAACCTCGCCCATTGTCGCGAATCTCCAGTGAATACGGTGTGTCGGCAGTCAATTTAGACGGGTCAGTGCTTGCGTCCCCTTCATGCAATCGGAAGGAAACAAAAACCTCTGTTGCATGCGCGTGTTTGGCAATATTGTTCAGGCACTCCCGGAGGAGCAGGTATAGATTGCGTTTTACTTCCGGCGGCACGGATGGATTATGTTTTGGTTTTGGAAAGTCAAAATGGGGCTCCAGGCCTACACTTTCCAAAAATTCACGGCCTTTTTCCCGGTAATAGCCTTGCACTTCAGAAAATGCATCGAAGCGTGGATTGGTGATAAAGATTACGTCTCGCAAGTGTTGCGCAACTTCCTGGGCTTCTGCGCCAATGGCATGGAGCCTTGCCCGGAGCGCATCCTGATCCAGGTTGGGCATCATGGCGGCCACCGACGCGCCCATGGAGATTTTGCTGAGGTCGGTGCCGAGGTCGTCGTGGATGTCTTGCGCGATTTGGGAACGGGTGGCTTCTACTGCCTCCCGGCGTTTTGCCTCTGCCTGCTCCAATCGGAGTTGGCTCCGGTAGTAATAAACCGCAGCGCCAAAAATGGAGCCCAGCACCAACACGATCATCAGATTTTTAAACCAGGCGCGTTGCCAGAAATAATCGGTCACGATCACGCGCAGAGTCGCTTCCCAGGAAGCATCTTCTCCGGCATCTTCGGGCCGCACCCGGAAAACATATACCCCGGCGGGGAGATTGACAAAATTCGCTACGCGGTTTTTACCGGCCTTTACCCAGCCTGTTTGCAAGCCATCCAGCCGGTAGAGAAAATTGGTTTTCCCAAAGGATTCAAGGTCAATAGCGGTATAAGTGAAAGTAAGCGCATTTTGTCCAGGGAGCAGCCGTATTTCTGGTATTTGCTCAAACGGCACATCTGGTAGTGTGTCCTTTTCGTTGATTTTTAGCCCGGTGATGTAAACCCTTGAGGGCGGTGGTGTTTTGACGAGTTCGGGCTTAAAGAATTGTATATTATCGTAGACTGTCAGCCAGATACGACCATCCAGAGCCTGCCCCATCTGATCGGGCACTGACCCAAATACAAGCCCGTCGGCCTGGTTTAGCGTATGGCATTGCCGGGTTTTCGGGTCGAAATAGCACAGGCCAAGCCCTGTTAAAAGCCAAAGCCGCCCCAGGCTGTCGCCACAAATACGCGATACACTTTTGTTCGTTAGGCCGGCTTCTATGCCAAATTTTTTCAAAACCTGTTTCGATGGCAGATCAAAGAGGCACAGGCCTTCACTGGTGGCCAGCCAGGTTTGACCTTGGGCATCCCAAAAAACATCCCAGTAGGTCCAATCCTGATTGGGCGTACATTCTGTAAGTTGATTATTGTCTGGATTGAAGGTGAAAAGATGGTTTTGAGCGCAAACCCAAATTTTCCCATCTGCTGTTTTTTTTAGGTTGCGGGTTATCATTCCATTCAATCCAGGCACTTTCAAAGTAGAGATACTTTTTCCATTTACTGCATCAAAGACCTGTAACCTACGGCCCCAAAATGCTAGCAGCAAGCTCCCCTTACCCAATGGAAGGATATTGGTGACTTTTCGTGACAACAACCCGGTGCTGTCTTTGGGGTTATAGGCATACCAACGAGTTTTGTTTGAAGTCTCGTTGTAAGCAATCAGCCCATCCATTGTGGCACTATAAACAATTCTACTTTCTTCATCCTTTTTCACGTCCCAGGAAATATGGCTTAGGGATGGATCCATTTTCGCTAAAAAACCGTGAAATATCTTTTTACGCCCGAACTGGGAATCCAGTATAACCAAAGGGTCGCCGTTGCCACACACAAGCAAATCGCCGTTTTTTGCAAAACTGATTCGAATGACAGGCCCTTCCTTTACCTTTTTAATCGCCACAAAATTCTCCTGCCGGGAATTGTAGCGATACAGGCCACGCGAATCCGAACCACCCCAGAGATTCCCTTCTGAGTCGGCGAGCAATGCAACGAGCCTGACATTTTCCAGCCCAACGCCCGATTTGTCATTGAAATATTCGTAAGGCTTTGAAAGCGAAGGGAAATCATCTGCTGCCAGTGGGAACTTGAAAATACCGCCACTTGTAGCGATCCAAAACTGGCGCTTGCCATCTGAATCAAAGGTTTCGGCTATGTCAAAGGAAACTTGCGGGCCATTGTGCAATGAGGCATTGAGTTTTTCAAACTGTTCGCTTTCCGGATGAAAACGCAATATGCCTCCTCCCCAGGATGTACACCAAATGTTATTGTACCGGTCAATTTTCACTCCGACCATATTCAACTCGGCGTTCTTAAGGGAGGCTGAATCCGAATAGGGCAGGAATTGTTGAAAGGTGCTAGTTGCTGGGTCATATAACTTTAAGCCGCCTACACCGCCACCCCAAAGCTTACCAGATGCATCAAAAGCAGAACGATTTGTCCCCTCAATTTTGCTGTATTCGGCAAAAGGAATACGAAGGAATTGTCGCATTAGAGAATCAAACCGCTCAATACAATTATTATTACTCGTCCATATATGACCTTGATTATCCTTGAAAAGCAGATTGTTGAAATTTTCAGCCAGTTTCTTGTTGCCCGACGTGAAATTCTCACATTTTCCGTTCGCCGGGTTGAAGCGACTGATACCTTCATTCGTGCCAATCCATAGATACCCTTCCTTGTCCTCTACAATACTCTTCACTTGATCGCTGCAAAGCGACAGGGAATCATTGTCGCGCTGGCGGTAAACTTTCATTTCACAACCGTCAAACCGATTCAGCCCACCGTTGTCCGTTCCAATCCAGAGGAAGCCCCGCTGGTCGCGGTGTATTGCCGTAATATTTGGGTAAGACAAGCCGGACTCCATACCGATGTGCTCAAAGAATACCGCTCGTTGTTGAGAGGCCGCTGAGGCAGCAAACAATAACAGGAAGGAGGGGACAAGTATGGCGGGTTTCATTGCGATTGCAGTTTTGGCAAGAGCAAAAATAGCAATTCAGACCTATAAGGTTTCAAAAAACCTACGGTATGTACACAAGTATGACTTGCAAAATAAAAATTTTTCAGCATAGAGCCAACAATCCTTTTTCAAGGCAAATCAGACAAGTTTCCTTCTGCTGCGACGAATTTTATTTTAGTGCAAATCTTGTTTTTTAGTTAAAGCCAACTTGTGTACATACCATAGGTTTCAAAAAACCTTATAGGTCTCACTGCACCCTCACGCCAAATCCACCATCGTCACCCCATCCCCGCCGCCATCTTCGGGGTGATATGCCCGGGCAATATTCCCGCCATATTCCCGCAGTTTTTGCTTCACTACCTGCCGAAGTACACCCGTGCCCTTG
>JBJXGO010000256.1:0-9763 GCA_046160345.1 Saprospiraceae bacterium | reverse complement strand
TAAGTCCCTCGTGTCTACCATTTCACCACCCGGGCAAATGGGCAACAAAATTGCGTCAAACTTTCCAAAAAACAAAGTTTTTAGAAAAGAAGGAAACAAAAAAGCCTTTCCGGAATTTCGGAAAGGCTTTGAGCGGAAAACGAGATTCGAACTCGCGACCTCGACCTTGGCAAGGTCGCGCTCTACCAGCTGAGCTATTTCCGCAGTTTGTGTTTACTGTTCAAGACTGGTGTCTTGCGTTTTGCGGCGGCAAAGATAAGCCCGCTCTATTCGGATAGGCAAATAATTTGCGAAAAAATTTTGATTTTTTAAAATTTCTTGAAATTTAGGGTTTTTTGAGCCTTGAATGGACATAAGCCAGCTGCCCCTTACTGCACTATCACGAGTTTGCCTTGTTGAATAATCTTTCCTTCAGAGATTACTTGAAAGTAAAAGATACCTGAAAAAAGCCCATTCAAATCTACTACATATTTTTCAACCTGCGCTTCAAGTTCAACTTGTTTGACCACCCGCCCAAGTTGATCAAACAAAACCCATTTCGAGTTTTTGGGCAATGGATGATTTATAAACACCGTGGCTTTGTCAATGGCAGGATTAGGAAATACAACTACATCTTTACTCCCATCAATCGGCGTGTAAGTCTGTACCACCATGGAATCGCAGGGCGAATTGGAAGGCTCGTTGCGAAAATGGGGCATATTGGGGATGCTAAAATAATTCCAGGAAGTAAGTGCAAGCCCCCTACGCTCTGACAGACTGTATAAACCGGGACAGTCGGGCCTGTGTATGACGTGCAGGCTCAAATGTGTGCTTACACTTGAAATGTATATTTTCCCATCCGGCCCCAAGGCTGAAATGGAGAATATGGAAGGTACAAAAGGGTCTGGTACATTGTCTGGCACAGCCAGCAGTACTCGACTCGCCTCAATATCAGGGGCCAGCAAATCATATTGAAAGAGCATGGAAATGGCACTGACATACAAATAACGCGAATTTGGTGAAACGGATGCGCCATCTGCAAACACGCCTAAATCATTGATACTGACTAGTCTATCGTTACTAAGGAGCCCAGTAGCGTTGTCAAAATCGTAGATATGGAGGCCGGCATCGTGACTGAACCGAATAAATTTGCTGCCATCGGGCGTAAAGCAGGCTTGCCCGTTTTCGTCGTATTTATGCCAGGGGGTGCCGGTGCAGACCAAATTAGGCGTTCCAACGCCTTGTGGCGTTACCAAGGTTGAAAAATAACAATTGCTACGGGATTTTGGTGCAAGCACCCACCAATCGCGCCCATTGGCATGGCGACACGCCTCTATGGAGC
Organism: Saprospiraceae bacterium; assembly: GCA_046160345.1. Lineage (GTDB taxonomy): Bacteria > Bacteroidota > Bacteroidia > Chitinophagales > Saprospiraceae > M3007. The sequence goes on along the minus strand of JBJXGO010000256.1, from coordinate 8,442 downwards.
AAGATGACATGGTATCCTCCACCACAACCTGGTTCTTTAGGGTGACCGCCCCCAAACCCCCATCTTTGGTCATATCAATTACATTGTAGTGCAGATGTGCGGAACTTCCATAAGTGAAGGGTTCTCCAGGAAACCAGGTGGATCTGTAATCATTCACGAACAATAAATACAAGTCTGGATTGTCAGGCCAGGGAATAGCAATAGCACCTTCAAGGTTATTACTATTTCCATACGGGCAGTTATATTGTTGTGCAATACCTGGATTGATACTATCGCCATTTTCCATGATTTCATGAGCCGCGTTGACCACATAACAACCTGTGGTGTAAAAGATTAAATTGCCGCTAGCATTGGACATAGAAGAATTTGACCCGGCTGAAGAAAATCTTTTGATAGTCTTAATGGTCTCAACTTTTACTGGACTGAGATTAAAATCCATCAGAATAACATCTCCGGTAGAGTCAAGAGTTGAAACATCATATCCAATCGTCCAATGATAATCGTATTTTGACTGACTATAAACTACAAAAGGCAGAAGCATCAAAGCAATTGGAAAGAAAAATTTCATCTTCAGGAAATAAGAATTAGGGGGGCAGAGCATTTGACAATTCTTCCGCTTCTACCACCCTTCCTTCCTCCAGTTTTCTTTTCAAATAAAAGTAGGTCTCCAACTGAGTCCGTACCGGGATATCGCTGTTGTTTCTGCGGTACAGGTTGAGGTTTTTTGCGTCAAGGATGCGGGCTTTTACATTGTCATTGAGTTGAATGTCGATCATGTTGCGGATATCGCGTTGCAGGGCCGGGTCGTAAACCGGGAAAATGGTCTCGATCCGGTAGGAAAGATTGCGCTCCATCCAGTCGGCGCTGCTCAGGTAGGTCAGTTCTTTGCCATCGTTGTGAAAAATAAAGACCCGAGCGTGTTCCAGATACCGGTCAACGATGCTGACAATTTCAATGTTGTCGCTCAGCCCTTTGATGCCGGGCACGAGGCAGCAGATACCGCGCACGATGAGCCGGATCTTCACTCCTGCCTTCGAGGCATCATAAAGTTTTGCGATAATTTCTTTGTCTTCCAGGCTGTTGATCTTCAACACCATTTCAGCCTTTTTCCCTTTTTTGGCAATAGCCGCTTCCTTGTTGATCAGTTCATAGAGTTTTTCGCGGAGATTGAACTTGCCAACCAAAAGATGTTTAAAAGGGACGGGTGGCGGCATATTTTCCAAATGGGCCAGCACATTGCTTGCCTCGTTGGTCAATCGGGGGTCGGCGGTAAAAATGCCAAAGTCTGAATAGATTTTGGCGGTCTCTTCGTGAAAATTACCTGTGCCAAGATAAGCGTAAAGCCGGGCCTGGCCGTCTTCGATACGGCGTACCAAGGCGAGTTTGGAGTGAACTTTCACACCGGGCAGGGAATAGTGCACCCGAACCCCTGCTTTTTCCAGTCGTTCGCCCCATTCGAGATTGGTGGCCTCGTCAAACCGGGCTTTGATCTCTACAAAAGCAGACACTTGTTTGCCATATTGCACAGCCTTCATGAGCGCTTCGAGAATACGGCTGCTTTTTGCCACCCGGTATTGTATCACCTTGATATGCGTAACGGCAGGATCGACAGCGGCTTTTTCAAAAAATTGAATAACCGGTTCAAAGGATTGGTACGGAAGGTGAATCATTTGGTCGCCCTGCCAAATGGCTTTGAAAATATCAGGCGCAAAGCTCAAAACGGGGTGTGAAAGCGCCGGCAAAGGTTTGTTCTTCAGGTGTTTGAGGCCAAAATCGGGGAATCGGAAAAAATCAAAATTGTTGTGATACCGGCCTTCCGGGAGCATATCGTTCTTGCGCAGGTCGAAAGTGTCCTGAAGATAGGAAAGCAGGTGCTGGGGCATTTCACGGTCATAAACAAAACGGCTGGCCGGGCCTACCTGCCTTTTTTGCAGACTCGATTTTATTTTTTGCACCAGGTCGCCGCTGAATTCGTCTTCAATATCCAGCTCGGCATCGCGGGTAAGTTTTATGGAATAAGTGTCCTGAATGTCATAACCCGGAAAAAGGCGTGAAACAGAGTGCCGCACCATGTCATCGAGCAAAATCACGTCGTGACGACCACTTGTGGAGGGCAGCGATACAAACCGGGGCACCTGGTCGGAAGGTATCTTAACCAGGGCATATTCGCTGTTGGAAAGGGGCTTCTTTTTTTGGCGCAAATGGACAGCCAGATAAAGGTGGGCATTAGCCAAAAAATGATTGATACGGCGTTTGACCAACAACACGGGCATAACGAAGGGCAGCAGGTGTCCCTGGAAATATCCTTCGACAAAGTTCTTCTGTTCCTCATTCAGGTCAAGTCGCCGAAGGATGTGGACATGGTGCTTGCTGAGTTCCGGAACTATCTGTTTTTCAAAAATCTTAGAAAATTCCTCCTGTTGGCGATTGACGATCTGGTGGATTTCTTTGAGCAGCTCACTGGGGTCAAAATGCAACTGGGCGCGGGTTTTTTTGCCTACCTTTTTCAGCTTGCGGATGCCTGCAACACGGATGCGGTAGAACTCGTCAAGGTTTGAAGAGTAAATCGCTAAAAATTTGAGTCGCTCCAAAAGGGGTACCGCAGGGTCTTTTGCCTCTTGTAAAACACGATAATTGAACGAGAGCCAGGAGATGTCGCGATGGATATAGGGCAAAGCTTGCATGGATTGAGTAGAGTGGTTTGAAAGGGTTTGATATGGGCGCAAAAATGCTGTTTTTTTAGGGGATTCATGGATTAATAAGAAAAAGGCATTCAATCGGCCGATAATTTAATACAGGGTTCAAACACAATTTGCAAAATGTGAGGATATAGCCGCCATTTCATCAATGCTATCCAACCCAAATCCCTACCTTCGCCACCCAAATTATGGAAGATTTCAAAATCAATCTCGACCGCGACCTGGTGTTTTTTGATGTGGAAACTACTGGCTTGAACGTCATCCGTGACCGCATTCTGCAGATTGCCCTGGTTAAACTCCGCAAGAATGGCCAAGCCCCCGAAGAGCTTTCTATGCTCATCAATCCCGGAATCCCAATTTCAGAGGATTCCATGGCTATTCACGGCATTACGCCCAAAGACCTCGCCAATAAACCCACATTCGCCCAGGTAGCCCAAAAGATCTGGGATTTTATTGGCAACGCCGACCTGGGTGGCTACAACTCCAACCGTTTCGACGTGCCGATGCTCATGGAAGAGTTTTCCCGTGTGGGCCTGGAATTCGACATCTCGAAGCGGCGTTTGATCGATGCCCAGCGTATCTTTTACAAAATGGAACCCCGTACGCTGAAGGCCGCTTACCGGCTTTATTGCCAAAAAGAACTTGAAGATGCCCATGACGCCCTGGCCGATGTGCGAGCTACGGTGGCTGTTTTTCAAGGCCAAATACGGGCTTACGAAGGCAAAGATTTGTTAGACGAAGAGGGAAACACCATACCCGCCCCCATAAAAAACGACATGCAGGCAATCCATGATTTCACCAACGACCTCAATTTTGTAGATGCCACACAAAAACTTCGCGTGCAAAACGACGGAACCGTAGTGTTCAATTTTGGTAAATATGCGGGCGAATCAGTAAAAACTGTGCTGACCCGCGAACGACATTATGCAGGCTGGATTCTCGATAAAGAGTTTTCTTCTCAAGTAAAGCAGTACATCAAACAGGTGATGAAAGAACTCGGACCTTGATTTGACCTTCATTGGGGGGAATTTGCATACTGACTAAGATCGCTGATGGAGATGATATAAATCCCCCCTGGATTTAAAACATCTATTTGCCCGGTGGAGTAGCTTTGAGACTCGAATCTATGCCGCTTTTGACAAGGGAAAACTTACATTTTGCAAAAAAACATGAATCGCTTGCCATTTGCCATTTGGCTATTGCTGATTGCACTTTGCCCAACTGCTTGTTTCGAACCGAAAGAAGGATGTTTAGACATTGCCGCAATCAATTTTGACGCAGGTGCCGACAATGACTGCTGCTGTGAGTACCCCAAGTTGGTGCTGTCAGTAAACCAGATCTATGACACCCTGCTTTTTCGCAACGACTCCTTGTACGCCGATGCAAACGGTCATTTGTTCAGGATAAAAAGCGTTAGCTTCTACCTGTCTGATTTTCAATTGTTTCAGAACGGAGAACGCTTCCGGGTGAGCGATACGCTTACCCTCTATACATTTTTGGGAAACGGCGACACGAGCAATCAGGTCTTTACCAATGATTTTCAGCTGGTGCGCAGAACCCCGGTTGACTATACAGCGGGTACATTCCGTCAGGATGGAATTTTTGAGGAAGTAAATTTTCGACTCGGCCTGTCGGAGGAAGCGCAAAAAGTAATCCCGACAAAAGCACCCGACAATCACCCGCTTTCTGCACAAACCGACAGTCTTTGGCGGGGACAAACCGCTGGTTTTGTGTTCCTTCAAGCGGTGGTCGTGCGCGATTCCATGGGCGGTACAATGCCTGATACCCTGAGGTTCCTGCAGGCCGATCTGGGTCATGCGCGCATCGGCGCCACGGGCGCTTTCCTGCATCCAACGGGGTACAACTTCCCGCTGGTGCTCACCGTAGATTATAAACAGATGTTTGAAGGGGTAAATTGGTCATTCCACGACATTCAGGCATGGAAAACGAGGATTGTCTCCAACCTGAGCAATACTTTTAGTGTTACACAGTAGGGTGTTACCATATTCAAAAATCCAAGGCTCAAAAAAAATATTACTATGAAAAACAGCACATTACTACTCACCATTTTCGCGCTCTTTATGTGGTCTTCCTGTGGCGATCAGGGAGCGGAGGAAACCGGCATCGACTTCGACATTACCTTCAAGGCTACTTTTGATGGAGCCCAATTGGAAAAAAGCAAAGACTACCAACTTGGCTCAATCCCTTTGTTTTTCGAGGCCTGCCGTTTGTATGTCTCGGATATTACCCTCTTGAACGGTGACAAAGAAATCCTCCTTTCGGAAATTGAATACTTTGATTTTACCCCGGCAAATGCAACATTTGCAACACCGACCATCACATTCAATAATGTGCCGGAAGGACAATATACCGGTATTCGGATTGGCTACGGTGTGAAACCAGATCTAAACGCAAAAACACCTTCCTATTTCCGTGCAGGCCATCCGCTGGCCGTCGAAACCGATTACTGGTCGAGCTGGAACAGTTATATTTTCAGTACCCTGGATGGGAAGGCAGATTCGGACAACAACGGCAGCAAAAACCTTTCGTTTGCCTACCACTGCGGATCTGATGCCGTTTATAAAACATTCGAATTCACCGTGCCCATTCATGTGCACGAAGGAGAGGCCGGTGCAAGGGTAACTTTTGATATAAAAAAATTCCTGACCATGGCCGATGGTACGCTTTACGACATCGTGGCAAACCCGGCAACCTCTAATACATTAGGAAACGTAACAGTGGCCCAAGCCTTAATGGCAAATTATGGGAGAGCGACCAGCGTGGAGCAGTAATGGTCATTTTTACCCGCCGTAGCCTTGGCGAAGGAGGGGTCATTAATCATTAAATAATTGATTATGAACAATTTGATCGCAAAAAATATACTTTGGGTGTCTTTTGGCGCTTTGATGTCATTCACTTTTATAGTAGCTTGTCACAAGGAAGACCCTAACCCTCCTGTAGCTACGGGCGACCTGGAAAATATTCCTTATGCACCGCAGACTTACACCATCTTGAAGCCGGCAAACTTCCCTGAAGTGCCCGTGCCGACCAACAACCCGATGACGATGGAGGGCGTGCAGCTGGGCCGCCGCCTTTTTTACGACCCCCTGCTCTCTGCAGACAGTACCATGTCCTGCGCCACCTGCCATTTGCCGCAAGGCAGCTTCACCGACAACAAAGCCGTTTCAACGGGTATTGACCACATTGCAGGGCGGCGCAGCTCCATGTCGCTGCTAAATATCGCTTATGTTGACAAGGGGCTGTTCTGGGACGGGCGCTCTCCTACACTTGAAGATCAGGCTTTGCGCCCGGTTGAGGACGTCATCGAAATGCACAACACCTGGACCAATGTAGTGGGGCAATTAAAAGCCCACCCTGTTTATCCTGCTCTTTTCCGAAAAGCCTTTGGCATCAAGGACCGTTCTGAAATCACCAAAGAACTGGCAGCCAAGGCCATAGCTCAGTTTGAACGCATTCTGATCAGCAGCGGAAAATCAAAGTTTGACGAGTTTATTGCAGGCAACATTGACATTTTTGACGACGAAGAACTGGACGGGAAATTGATGTTTTTTGATGAAGGCCAATTTTATAACCTGCCTGATGCCCAGTGTTTTCACTGCCATGGAGGGATCACCTTGACCGGCGGTAATTTTTTCAACAACGGACTGGACAGCGTTGGCTCACTAGACGAGTTTAAAGATATTGGGCGCTTTGCGGTGACGGGAGATCCTTTTGACAAGGGCAAATTTCGCTCGCCTACCATGCGCAATATCGCCCTCTCTGCACCTTATATGCACGACGGGAGGTTTGAGACGCTCGAACAAGTGATTGATCAATACAACGACAACGGTTTTGGTGTAGTGAACGAAGGGGCATTTCTCAACCAAATAGGCTTCCCCAATGGTGATGGCACTTTTACAGGTCTCAATACCTATCAGAAAAAAGCCATAATAAAATTCCTGCACACGCTCACGGACACGGTTTTTATCCAGAACCCAGACATTCAAAATCCTTTTTAGGTAGGCCGAAATTTATTTCGGCTAGTCTCCAAATGCCCGAACCACCGTTCTAAGATAGCTTTCTTCTGAAAGCTTGCGAAATAAATTTCGCGTTACGTTGATTTTGGGCGGTGATTCTCCAGATTAATTGCGAAATAAATTTCGCGTTACGTTACTTTTGGCCTGCTTTTAGCGGTTAATCCCCCATATAGTTTCACTTTCAACCATCCCGTTGCTCATGCGAAACCGACTTACTATTCTCGCACTTTTTGTGACTTTTTCGGCTCAATCCCAGATTAGTGAGGGAGGCCTGCCGCCTAGTTTTCAATCAGCATACCAATCCATTTTGGAAGGGAAAATGCCCCCGGTAAAGCTGCTCCCGATATTGGATAAGGCTGCTGCGCTTGAAGAAGACAGTCGCCAACCAGGTCAGAACCGCTTTGCTGCGCCCGTTTACACCGATATTTCTTTGGAAAATTCAGGCGCCTGGCACTCCTTGCCTAATGGTGACCGGGTGTGGCTTTGCGCGCTGCGTTCCGCCGGGGCTTTGGGGCTGACGCTGATTTTTGAGCAATTCCATTTGCCTCCCGGGGCAAAGTTTTTTGCCTATGACTCCAATCAAAAAGTACTGGGAGCCTATACTGACCAAAGTTGTTTGCCTTCTAAAAAATTTCTGATCGGGGTTTTGAAAGGTGAAACAGCATTTTTAGAACTTTACGAGCCAGTATCCGTACAGGGTCAAGGCCAGGTATCGTGCAAACGGGTAGATGTGTCATACGATGCGAATGCCCTAAATGGCGCGGAGGATTTTGGCGATGCCCTGCCCTGCAATGTCAATATCAATTGTGCAACTGGCGCCGACTGGCAAACACAAAAAAAAGGCATTGCCCGTATTTTGATGGTTTTTAGCAACGGAGAAGGTTGGTGCAGCGGCACGCTCATTGCCAATACGGCCAATACTTTCGAGCCTTATTTCCTGACGGCACACCATTGTCAGTTGTTGAGAAACAACCCGGACTACGGACTTTGGCGTTTTGATTTCGATTATGAATCAGCCAATTGCTCCAATCCCGCCACCGAACCAACGCCGCGTTCGGTACTTGGAAGCGAGCGCATCTCGTACCGGGCGGAAACCGATTTTATGCTCTTGAAGATCAATCCTATCCCCCTCAATTTTGATGTGTATTTCAATGGCTGGAACCGTGATGGAAACCTTACAACCATTGCTCCCAATACGACATTCATCCATCATCCCTGGGGCGACATCAAGAAAATTTCGGTGGATACGCAAGTGGTTGAGATATATCCAAACACGCTTCCCTGGGGCGGCGTTTACGGTACCAGCCCAGTGAACTCGCACTGGAAAAGTGTTACAGACATCGGTATTTTTGAATCAGGATCCTCCGGAAGTCCGCTCTTCGACGCAAACAAGCGGATAGTGGGCCAATTGCACGGAGGCAGTACTGCCATGGGCAATCCCTGTCAAGTGACAGGCGCATATTTTGGCCGGTTCAACCTCTCCTGGAATCAGGGAAACACCCCCGAATCGCGGCTCAAAGAATGGCTTGACCCCGGCAATACCGGAGCGCTCACCCAAAACGGATATGCGCGCCCGCCGGTGCAAGGTTATTCCATCAGTGGCAATGTGCAAACACACTGGGGCGTGCCTATGGAAGAAATAAGGGTAGAAATAGGCGGGGGCACATCCGGGTTTGTCCTGACAGATTCGCTGGGGAATTTTGAAT
>JBJXGO010000255.1:0-19800 GCA_046160345.1 Saprospiraceae bacterium | reverse complement strand
CTCCGAGGTCTCCTTCAACCGTCCAAACTCCCGTATAATCTTTGATCCTAAAGCCCTCAATCCCATATTCCGCAATGGTTCGGATAATGACTTCTTCGATGTTGCGTACATATCGGTGCACATCGGTGAAAAAACACTCCAGATCGAGAATCGGATAGCCAACTATTTGCCCGGGGCCGTGGAAAGTGATATCGCCTCCCCGGTTGATGGAGAAGAATTCGATGCCCCGATCGGTTAATTCATCCTCCGTAAGCAGCAGATTTTCCATGGAACCGCTTTTGCCAAGTGTGTAAACAGGCGGGTGCTCCACAAAGAGCAATTGATGGTCTTGGGGATAAGATTTTGGTGGCAAAAGTTTGTTTTTCAACTTGTTCTCTACCAAAGCGCGGTGTACTTCCGTCTGGAAATCCCAGGCATTTTGGTAGCGCATTTGGCCAAGGTCTTGAAATCGTACTGTTTGCATGGCGCAAAGGTCAGCAACTTCCTACCTTTCGTGCAAAATCTGTTTCAATGATCTCTTTCCGCCTGCTTATTTTTATTATAATTACTGCTTTCCCAAACCTCCTTTTCGCTCAAACCTATTCAGGTAACGGTGGCGCCATTCCAGACGACGGCAATCCTGTCGCATTTGATATTGTTGTGAGTGGTCTGCCCAATGCATTGAATGCTACTGATTTTGGGATCGAACGTATTTGTTTCAACGTTGTACATCCGTGGGTTGGCGATCTTACTATTCGGCTGCGTGCCCCCGACGGCACAATCGTTCCACTTGTTTCCGGTGTGGGCGGCGATACTGACGGGTTTGTCAATACTTGCCTGAGCAATAATGTCAGCACCTCGCTTTTCGAGGTCTGGTATCCGTTCACAGGTGAGTTTCGACCCTTCGGCGACATGGGTCAGATCAACAATGGCCAGGACCCAAATGGAGTTTGGCAACTGCTCATACTCGACACATACGCTTTTGCTGATGCCGGCGACCTCCTCGACTGGAATATCACCTTTGGGCCAAATCCTTGCGAACCTTTCCCGTTTGAGTCGAGCGATTTGCCGATTTTAAAAATCAATACAAACGGGCAATCCATTATGAACGAACCCAAGATTGATGCTCAAATGGATGTGATAGACAATGGCCCTGGTCAGCGCAATTATCTCGACCAGACGGATTTCGCTTATTCCGGACCCATTGGAATTGAATTTCGTGGCAATAGTTCTCAAGGGATGCCCAAAAAATCGTTCAATTTTGAAACCCGCGACGAGTTGGGTGAGGACAAAGAAGTGGAACTGCTTAATTTGCCCGAAGGGAGTGATTTCGCATTGGCGGCTAATTTTTCGGATAAAACCCTGATGCGCAACGCTTTGGCCTATGAAACTTTTCACCGTTTCGGGTATTATGCCCCCAGAACCCGATTTTGTGAGCTGGTATTGGACAATACCTATCAGGGCGTTTACATACTGACCGAAGAAATACGGCGTGACAGCAGCAGGGTGAACATTGCCAAACTCAATTCTGCCGATACAACAGGCGTTGACCTGACAGGGGGATACATTTGCCGAATCGACTGGAACAGGACGCCGGGTTGGACTTCGCAATTTTCACAACCAAACAGTCCCAATAAATTCACCTATTTTCAACATACATACCCACGTTGGGATGAGTTGCAACCAGTTCAACAGGATTACATTCGCAGTTATGTGGATAGTTTTGAAGTTGCATTGCACGGCCCTGAGTTTCAAGACCCGGAAACTGGTTGGCGCAAGTTTGGCGAAGAGATTACATTTATTGACTACCTCATACTCAATGAGATAAGCAAAAATGTGGATGGTTACAGGCTTAGCACCTATTTTCACAAAGACCGCGAGGATCGGGGCGGGAAACTCCGCATGGGCCCGCCTTGGGACTATGACCTCGCTTTTTACAATGCCGATTATTGCGAGGGTTTCACGACTTCAGGCTATGCGTTTGACATCAATTACGTATGTGGAGATGCTGGTGTGCCGTTTTGGTGGGAAAAGTTGATGGCAGACACCCTGTTTGCCCAAAACCTGGCATGTCGGTGGCAGTCCTTGCGTCAAACAACTTTGAAGAATGTCAATTATTTTGGCATGATCGACTCTATGGCAATGGTATTGGACGAAGCCCAAGAGCGTAATTTTGACTTTTGGCCCATTCTTGGGAAGTATGTCTGGCCTAATCCTGGTTTTCTTCCGCCAACCTATGCCGGAGAAGTGGCAAAGATGAAGGTCTGGCTTATTAATCGCTTTGCGTGGCTTGATTTTACTTTTGGTCAGAATCTGCCAATCCTTAAGGCCGAATTTGCAGCCAATCCGCTCAGCGCACTCAACTGGCAATTTTTGATCAATGAGATACCGGGCTATACTTATGAGTGGGATTTTGGCGATGGGACCTTCGGTTCAGGCCCCATGCTGCAACATGATTTTGCAAGTGCAGGTACTTATACCGTAAAACTCAGGGTGTCAACGCCTTATGGTTGTAGCAATTCGACCCAACAAGTCATTCACATAATTGGAGCCGGGACGGAAAACAGCGCCTCATTGGAAGGGTTTAATTTTTTCCCTAACCCTGCAGCCAATATTTTGAACGTGACTTTGCCTGCAGATTTTTCCGAAAAATTCAGTATTCACTTGTTGAATGTTTTGGGGGAACCGGTTTTGAAAAAAGAGTTTTCGAAAAATGAAAAACAGGTGACATTGAGCGTGAAAAATTTGCAACCTGGTGCCTATTGTGCTGAAATTAAGTCAGAACAACGGCGCCTTGCGGCACGAATTTTAATCAAATTATAATTCCATTATTCGGGGTTTTTATTTTTCTTTGACCTTCCTGTAAATTGAATTTTATGACAAAGAATTTCTACTTCAGACTGCTCTTCTTAATGCTGGTTATGATAAATTCCATTAGTTTGGAAGCCCAGCAAAAATCTGTGGCTCGCCGGTGGAATGAGGTGATGCTTGAAGCAATAAGGGAAGACCTGGCTCGCCCTCCCGTACAAGCCCGGAACCTTTTTCATGTTTCTATGGCTATGTGGGACGCCTGGGCCGTTTATGATACCTTAAGTGCAGACACCTACTTGCTTGGCAAAACCGTAGGGACCTATAATTGCCCTTTTGACGGGGTGCCAATGCCCCCGGACATTGAGTCGGCTCGTAAAAAAGCAATGAGTTATGCGGCCTATCGAGTGCTGACCAGGCGATTTCAAAACTCGCCAAATGCACCAATAAGTCTACTGCGTTTCAGATCCCTGATGACTAGTATGGGATATGACTGGACTATTAATTCAAATTTTTATCAATCTGGTGACCCTGCGGCCTTAGGCAATTACATCGGAGATTGTGTTGGTTTTTATGGGCTAACTGACGGCGCCAACGAGCAAGGCAATTATGCTTATATCAATTATGCCCCGGTAAACCCTCCGATGAGGCCAGACACTGCTGGAAATCCAACCATGCTTGACCCTAACCATTGGCAACCGCTTTTGTTGGATGGCGCTTTGGACCAAAATGGAAATCCCATCCCGGCACTTCAAAAATTTCAAAGCCCGGAGTGGGGTAGGGTATTGCCCTTCGCGATGGTAGATTCGCAAAAAACGGTGTATCAGAGAAATGGGGTGGACTGGCCTGTTTATCATGACCCTGGTCCTAATGCGTTTTTAGATACCATCGATGGAGGCGGTACTTCGGAAGAATACAAATGGAACTTCAGCATAACATCCATTTGGTCTTCTCATCTCACTCCGAATGACGGAGTTATGTGGGACATATCCCCGGCCTCAATTGGCGATACCCCATATCTTCCGACCACATTCCAGGAATACAAAGATTTTTATAAAATAGAAGGGGGCGGTCCCAGTATTGGTCATCCGTTGAACCCCAAAACGGGTCAGCCTTATCAGCCGCAAATAATTCCAAGAGGAGATTATACGCGTGTATTGGCCCAGTTTTGGGCGGATGGACCAAATTCCGAAACTCCGCCAGGCCATTGGTTTACTATCCTGAACCATGTCATGGACCATCCGGAATTTGTGCGCAAATATAACGGCCAAGGTCAGGTGCTGGACACACTAGAGTATGATCTGAAGGCATACTTTACCCTGGGTGGCGCCTTGCACGATGCCGCCATAGCAGCCTGGAGCATCAAAGGCTGGTACGATGGCACCCGCCCGATCTCAGCGCTTCGGTGGATGGCAGATCGTGGGCAAAGCAGCGACCCGGCACGACCCAATTTTGACCCGGCAGGAATACAACTAGTGCCAGGGTACATCGAGCAGGTAGAATTAGGTGATCCATTGGCAGGCGCGTCCAACCAAAATGTGGGCAAGATCAAGTTTTATGCCTGGCAAGGCTTTGATTCTATAATTAACCCTGTTTTGGATATTGCTGATGTAGGTTGGGTTTTGGCTGAAAAATGGTGGACGTTTCAACGGAAAACCTTTGTGACACCACCTTTTGCCGGGTATATCTCCGGCCATTCAACCTACTCTCGCTCAGCGGCAGAGGCCATTACTTTGCTTACAGGCGATCCGTACTTTCCCGGAGGTTTGGGGGAATTCCATATCGCGGCAAACAGTGATTTCTTAGGCGTGGAAAAAGGACCAAGCGTTGACGTGACCCTGCAGTGGGCTACCTACCGGGATGCTTCTGACCAAACCAGTCTTTCTCGAATTTGGGGCGGAATACATCCCCCTGAGGACGATATCCCGGGCCGCAGGATTGGAATAAAAGTGGGCACAGCCGCTTTTTACAAAGCGAAAAATTATTTTTATAACAATGATAATGATGCAGATGGATATGATTTTACCCTGGATTGTGACGACAATAACCCATTTGTTTATCCCAATGCCCCTGAAATATGTGATGGCTTGGATAACAATTGCAATCAACTTACAGACGAAAATCTTGTATTCAACACTTATTACCCTGATGCTGATGGCGATAGTTTCGGAGATTTGAACGCACCACTAAGTTCTTGTTTGCCTTCTGCACCGACAGGATTTGTCACCAATAGCCTGGACTGCACAGATAACGATGCCACCGTCTATCCCGGGGCGCCCGAATTGTGCGATGGACTGGACAATGACTGCAATGGACAAACAGACGAAGGACTTATTTTTACCCTCTATTATGAAGATGTTGATGGGGATGGTTTCGGTACACCCACCAGCAAGTTTCCTTCCTGCTCGCCAGATCCTCCCGGAGGATTTGTGATCAATAATCTGGATTGCAATGACAATAATGCAGCCATTAATCCAAATGCTGCTGAAGTCTGTGATAATCTTGACAATGACTGCAACGGTATGATAGATGACGAACTACCCCTCATTACGTATTTTGCAGACGCGGACGGCGACGGTGAGGGAGATGCCTCGGTCAATTTAACCAGTTGCTTTGCCATAGCCCCGAATGGATATGTGTCCAATTCAAAAGATTGTGACGACCTGAATGCTTCGATCTATTCAGCCGCAATTGAGATATGTGACGGCCTTGATAATAACTGCGATCTGGAAATCGATGAAGGGTTTCCTTCTTATACCTACTATTTTGATGAAGACGGAGACGGTTTTGGAGGCAATTCCATTTTCATAAGCAGTTGTAGTGTAATTCCACCCCCAACCTATTCGATTAATAATTTGGACTGTGACGATACCAATGCGGCGATCAACCCCAATGCCGTGGAAGGCAGCAATCCTGATGGACTGGATAATGATTGCAATGGCTTGGTGGATGATATAGTGGCAGTTTCAGAAAAATATTTGGAGGTAAAAACATTCCCAAACCCAGTTTTAGATGAATTAACGATAAAATTGGAAGACATGACTGGACTTGCTGAAGTTCAAATTTCCAATTTAGAAGGCAAAATATTGAAAACCAATCGTTTGGACTTTAGAGTTGGGCCAGCAGAACTGAGTTTTGTTGGACTTCCCCAAGGAATTTATTTGCTTAGGATAACGGATGATACAGGTCGAAAATATTGGCTGCAACGGGTTGTAAAGATGTAATTTAACATACTCCAATGTAACTTTTTCGTATCTTGCAACGTTTTTTTTTAACCCTTTTAAACTTCTAACATCTCAAACACATGGGCGATTTAAAACTTTCTCGAAGGCGGTTTATAAAAAAAATAGCTCCTTTACCCGCCGAAGCTTCAGCGAAGGCGGGTGCTACCGCCGAAGATTTCCCGCCCGCCGAAGCTTTAGCGAAGGCGGGTGCCAAGCCTGGCGCATCAGTCAAAATTGAACGTATAGCGCCATCACCTGGCGAAGCGATGTTCAATTCGGGATATACGTTATCAAAAGCATCGGAAATTGTTCTTCAAGGTGGCCTGAGCCCATACCAAGGTCCCTGGACGAAAGCCGAAGCTGCCCACCTGTTGCGCCGCACCACTTTCGGTCTGAAAAAGGCACATCTGGATCAAATGCTCGCTCTCGGAAGTGCAAGTGCTGCGGTTGATGCGGTATTGAATGTGCCTACGACACCTCCAGCGCCTCCTATCAATAATTACAACAATCCCAATGCGATACCGCCTTATATGGATCCCAATGTTCCAGCGGGTGCTACTTGGGTGAATGCCCCGATTGATATAGAAGCCGAGGGCTATCGTATCGAAAGTTGGCGTGGCTGGTGGCTCGATAGAATGGTGGAACAAGATGCCAATATCCATGAGAAAATGACCCTGTTTTGGCACAACCACTTTGCAACTCAAACAGAAGCTTTGTTTTGGGGAAAACCGATTTATAAACATAACCAAATGTTGCGGGATCATGCCTTGGGCAATTTTAAGGCATTTGTGAAGGATGTGACAATAGACCCCTTTATGCTTTATTACCTCAATGGCTATCTCAACAATGTGGCGTCCCCTGACGAGAACTATTCACGTGAGTTACAGGAACTTTTCACGGTTGGCAAAGAATCGGCTAATACCTATTCGGAAGATGACGTAGTGGTAGCAGCACGCATTTTGACAGGTTGGACCATTAACTTTCAAACAGGGGAAACGATTTTTCTTCCTCAATTGCATGATGCAGGCTTTAAAGTGTTTTCTTCTTTTTACAACAATACGGTCATACAGGGAAGCAGCAATGGAAATGCCGAACTGGACGCGCTGTTGAATATGATTTTCCAAAAGGAAGAGGTGTCACTTTTCGTGTGTCGGGAGATCTACCGTTTCTTTGTTTACTACAAAATAGATGCAGATGTTGAATCGAATGTGATCGTGCCATTGGCGCAGATATTTCGGGACAACAACTACGAAATTGAGCCAGTAATGCGCGCGTTGCTGCTTAGTGAGCATTTTTTTGATGCTGCAAACAAAGGCTGTCAGATTAAAAATCCGCTTGATGTGGTAGTGGGCTTATTGCGGAACTACAACCTCAGTCTTCCCAGCCCTTCGCTGTTTGACCAATATATCCTTCGATTGAGCATCAATTATTTCTGTGGCGGATTGCAAATGCTTCCAGGGGATCCGCCCAATGTCGCAGGGTGGCAGGCATACAGACAGTTCCCTAATTTCTACAGGGTTTGGATCAGTAGCGATACCATACGAAACCGAAACCGGCTTTCTGATGTGATGGCATTTGTAGGGGTAGACGTTGGCGCAGACAAGCTCATCATTGACCATGTAGCCTTTGCTGCGCAGTTTTCTAATCCAGGAGATCCAAATGCATTAATTGACGATACGCTGGCCATTTTACTCCCAATGCCATTGTCCTTCCTAAAGAAGATTTTCTTGAAAAGTATATTGTTGTCCGGCCAGTTGAGTGACCATTACTGGACAGATGCATGGAACGCTTATGTGAACAATCCAACGGATCCAATGGCCTATCAAACGGTATGGTTCAGGTTGGCAAGCATGCACAAATACATCATGAACCTGGCTGAATATCAATTGATTTGATTGGTTATTAGTTCGGTTGTTTATTTCGATCGGGAGTTTCAGGATGGAGACTCATTCACTCATTCACTCACTCATACGCTAATTCGCTCAATATATGAAAAGAAGATCTTTTCTCCGCAATACTGGTCTTGCTGCTGCTTGGGCTACATTCCAGCACCAGGGCTTTTCCATGAATACTATGGCCCAAGTACCTTTCCTTCGTGCATTGGCAGAAGGGGGCAATCCTCAGGATCGGGTCTTGGTACTTGTTCAACTTGTTGGGGGCAATGACGGCCTCAATACACTTGTCCCCTTGGATCAATACGATAACCTGGCGATTAACCGGGCTAATGTCTTAGTTCAGGAAAATCAAATACTTGGCTTGACGGGTACAGTGAAAAACGGCTTCCACCCGGTTATGACAGACATGCAGAAATTGTATAATGATGGCCTTATGTCTATTGTGCAAAATGTAGGATATCCGAATCAGGACTATTCCCATTTTCGCTCTACAGATATTTGGATGACGGCTTCTGACTCAGATCAGTATTTGGAGACTGGCTGGGCAGGTCGTTTATTGCAAAACGAGCATCCATTATTTCCCGATGGATACCCTAATCCAGACAATCCCGATCCACTAGCTATTCAAATTGGGGCAGTAGTGTCGCTGGCATTGATGGGAAATACAGTGCCCATGGGCATGGGTATTTCTGATCCGACAGACTTTTATGATTTTGTAAATGATATACCTGAGCCAGCACCCAACACGCCTTATGGAGAAGAGCTGGAGTTTATTCGACTGGTGACCCAGCAGGCAGAAAAATATTACACCACTGTCAAGGCAGCCGCAGAAAATGGTGAAAACAAGGCCACTTATCCCATCGGCAACAGGCTGGCCGATCAATTGAAAATTGTGGCCCAGTTGGTGAGCGGTGGATTGACGACGCCCATTTATATTGTTTCGCTTGATGGATTCGATACGCACAGCCAGCAAGTGGATGGTACTTTTGGCAATGCAGAAGGTGTGCATGCTAATTTGTTGCGCATTCTGTCTGAAGCCGTTGGCGCATTTCAGGAAGATCTGAAATTGCTCGGGGTGGATGATCGGGTGGCCGGTATGACCTTCTCGGAATTTGGCAGAACCATTGGTTCCAACGCCAGCACGGGCACGGATCATGGCGCTGCTGCCCCCTTGTTTGTGTTTGGCAAAAACGTCATCCCAGGCATTATCGGCGATAATCCAGTTATTCCGAACAATCCCCTTGTTTCTTATGATGTAGATATGCAGCATGATTTTCGCTCGATCTATGCCAGTGCATTGAAAGATTGGTTTGGTCTTGCGAACCCGGAGAGCGTTTTGGGTCAGCAATATCCGATCTTGCCCATATTCAAGGCCGGACAATCTGGTACTCAAGTGATTCATAAACAGGATGTTGTTGAGGTAGGTAATTTCCCCAACCCATTCCATGGCTCTACTACGTTTACTTTTACGAGTGAAGGCGGCTATGTAGTCATTTCTCTGTTGGATCTGGGTGGGCGCGTGTTACAAACAGTTGCAGAAGGCAGTTACCCATCGGGCACCCACCGTGTTACATACAATCGCGGAGATCTTCGACCGGGTAATTATTTTTATCAAGTTAAAGTGAACGGAGCTACAGTTACAAAGATGCTGGTGGTGATTTAAAAAGGCATTTATCAATTCCCACGTTTTTTGTTAAAAGGATTTGCCAGTTTTGGCCATCTCCAGTGGACCTTGATTATCTTTGCCCTTCCAAAGGATCACCAACGATCAATCAAACCGCCATCCTATGAGTTGGTACAAACGCTTGCGCGAGGGCATCACCACCGCCACCAAGTCTAAAAAAGACGTGCCGGAAGGCATCTGGTTCCAGTGCAAAAAGTGCAAGGAAACCAGCACCACCAAACAGCTACACGACAACTTTTATAAATGCCCCAAATGTGATTATCACACAGCCATCGGCTCTCAGGAATATTTTGAAATTCTTTTTGATAATCAGGACTATATAACCCTGCATGATGACCTCGTATCGGTTGATTTTCTTAATTTTACAGACCTGAAGCCGTACGACAAGCGACTTGAAGACAGTCGAAAAAAAACAGGCCTGAATGATGCATTGACCGTTGGCGCGGGCAATGTAAATGGACGTAAATTGGTGGTGGCAGCTATGGAATTCAAATTCATTGGAGGTTCCATGGGAGCCGTAGTTGGTGAAAAAATCTCCCTGGCGATTGATTACTGTCTGGAAGTCAAAAGCCCCCTGCTCATCATCTCCAGGAGTGGCGGCGCCCGGATGATGGAAAGTGCTTTTTCGTTGATGCAAATGGCCAAAACCAGTGCCAAACTTACCCTGCTCGCCAAAGCAAAATTGCCTTACTTTTCACTTATGACCGACCCAACAACGGGCGGTGTCACGGCCTCCTTTGCCATGCTTGGCGACATACATTTGGCTGAGCCTGAAGCACTTATTGGTTTTGCCGGCCCTCGGGTCATCCGCGAAACCATCAAGCGCGACCTGCCAGAAGGCTTCCAAACTTCAGAGTTTTTACTGGAGAATGGCTTTATGGATCTGGTGGTCAATCGCAAGGATTTGAAAGAAACGATAGGTGATTTGTTGGCGTTTTTTGACAAATGACGATATCTGAAACACAACGTATGAAAATACGCCAGATAACCGATACGGATTTCTCCGATCTGTACCGATTATTGAGCGACCCAGAAACGATGCGCTATATCCGGGCTCCCTATTCTGATGTCCAACAGGCCCGGGATCGTTTGGCTTTTTGGGCTGATTATGCAGAAAAATGTCCTGGTTTTGGCACTTTCGTACTGGAAATGAAAGATTCCGGAGCCTTTGCAGGTTTTTGTGTGGCCCGACATGTGGACTACAACCCTTCAAGCAAAGAATATGAGATCGGGTACATCCTTGCTCCTGAGTTTTGGGGAAAAGGGCTTGCCAGCGAGTTGGTGCCGCCGCTTAGCAGGTACTGCTTTGATCAGTCAATGGCAGAACGCCTTGTTGCATTCACAAACCCTGACAATGCTGCCTCGCAGCGGGTGCTCCAAAAAGGCGGGTTCCGATATATAGGGATCAGAGAAACGACCGATGGAGCCAGCTCGGAGTTTTGGCTGGAAAGGAATGCCGAATAGCCTACCTTAGCGCTTCCTTTTATGAGCAACCTCTCCCATTTACTTGATGCCTTCCGCCAACACCCGGCGGTGCTAAAAATTGTCCAAAGCCTTAAAAGTCAAGCCAATGCAACGCGTCTAAAACTTGCCGGTCTTACCGGCGCGCAGGAATCTTTTGTGGTGGCAGCAACGGTCAACAGTCAAGGGCTACCAGCCAATAACTGTCATCTATTTGTGGCCAATTCAAAGGAAGAAGCAGCTTATCGCCAAAATGATCTGGAAGGGATTTTGGCAGAACAGGTCGTTCTTTTTTTTCCGGATTCCTTCAAACGCCCCGCATTTTTTGAAGACCTGAATCCAACGCAAATGCTTCAACGCTCAGAAGTAATTAGCAAAATAACCAGCCTTCAATCGCCTGAAAAACTACAAAATGTCATTGTAACTTATCCTGAAGCGCTTTTTGAAAAAGTAGTGAAGCCGGAAGTGCTCAATCAAAGCCGTATTGAAGTGAAAAAAGGAGAAAAACTCGATGTCGACTTTGTGATACAGGTGCTGGTAGAATATGGGTTTGAACGTGCCGATTTTGTCTTTGAACCGGGACAGTTTTCTATTCGGGGTGGCATAATCGATCTTTTTTCATTTGGAAACGAACTCCCCTACCGTATCGAACTCTTTGACGATGAGGTAGAAACCATCCGTACTTTCGACCCGAGTACCCAGCTTTCTCAGCGCAATCTTTCGTCGCTCAGCATTGTGCCAAACTTAAGTACCAGATTTCGGCAGGACCAAAAAGTATCGCTGTTCCAGATCCTGCCAAGCAATACGGTCATTTGGATAAAAGATTATCAATTTTTGCTCGACCGGCTTCAATATTGCTTCGAGCGGGCCGAACAGTTTGCGACCAAGCTCACGGCCTTTGATTCCGCTGATCTGCGGGAATTATTTCGAGACAGGGCCTTCCTTTATCCTACTGAGGTCACCGAAGACATCTCCGAGCGGGCCATTATTTATTTGGATGGCAAGTAGTCAAATCTTCACCAACATTTTGGTCGCCTGCCCGGAGTCTGATTCCAATTTGCAGAAATAAACCCCAGCCGGGTATCCTTGCAAGTCAAGCTGGATTTGGCCCTCCAAACGGGCATTGAAATTTTGTTCAAAAACAATTTTTCCAGCGGCGTTTACCAGGCTTAAGCGCCCGGATTGTGCTTTCTCTGTGCGCCAATTCACATAAGCGAAATCCTGAACAGGATTGGGTAAAATGTTGAAAGATAGGAAGTTGGCGGGAGTGAAAGTAGAAACCAAGGTGTTTGTCACCAGGATATCGTCTATTTGCAGCTGGGCGTCATCTTTTGAATCGTGGAGAAACGCCAGGTACACCAATTCTCCGGCATACTGCGACAAATTTACACAATGCGGCTCTAGTTTCCCATGATAAAACGGAGTGTTGTTTTCGTAATCAATGAAAAAATAGTTTGTATCCGTGTATCCGTTCGCATGGATATATCCCTCTGAGAAAATATAATCGCTCAGATCTAAGGAATAATGCACAATGGCGATCTCTGTTTCTGCAACGCTGTAAAGTGTGTCTTTAAAGGAATCCGGGAGGTTTGAAGTCTTGGATGCAAGTACATGATACCCATCCATTATATCGGGGCCATAGTACGAAAGGGACTTCCAGCAAAGCCAATAACTGTCATCTGGAATATAAACAGGGCTTGTAATCAGCCAATTGCGATTTCTAAAGTTTGCGTTGCTTAAAAAGGAACAGCTCGTCAATACATCATTGTCAGAAATAGTCGGAGCTGGTACACCCAGGTCGCTCTCCCAATACCAGCCCTTTGGGGTAGTGCCAATTTCTACACAATGCGCTGTTTTGTTGTCCTGATCATAGTTGACCCAGTGCTGGTCATAGCCTGTTGGAATATTCAACATGCTATCGGCGGGGTCCAGAATTCCCTCAAACGTATGCAATAAAAGCGTATCGGGGGAAGCTCCGTTCGTCTGGCCAAAAGATGGAAAGACCAGGAGAAAAGGCACGAAAAAAGTACAGAAAGTCCTCATGGCTAGCATTTTATAAGTGAATAGTTTTGTGTTTTACCTTTCAGACGTGCTACGCGGTGTTAAACGTTGGTTGCATGGTCCAACTCTTTTTCCAAACGCACTCGATCTATCGGTACTACCCCTAATGATTCGCAAACCTGGCCGCCCGCCAAGTTAGAGATCAGCGCTACAGTTTCCAAATCCAGGCCTGCTGCTAATCCCATGGCCGCAATGCTGATGACGGTGTCGCCTGCACCGCTCACATCGGCGATGTTTCTGGGTGTGGTTGGGAAGCATTTTCCACCCGTTCCGCCGTCCAAAAATAATCCTTTTTCTGAAAGTGTGAGCATTATATATTGATTGCCCAGTTTTTCTTTTAGGAAATCAGAGGCTTTTTGCAAGGATTCCTCCTCAATGGTAATAGTAAATGGAGTGCTTTCTCTTACTTCTTTTAGGTTGGGTTTGAATAAATCAACTCCTATATAGGCAAAAAAGTTCTCCTTTTTAGGGTCTACTGCTGTAAAAATTTCTTTCTGTTTTGCCTCATTAAGGATTTTTTGGATGACCGCCCCAGTCAATACACCTTTATTGTAATCCTGAAAAATTAGGGCCAAAACTTTTTCTTGTTCTAAAATGGAAGAAATTTTGTTCCACAATTTATCCGCCTCCTCGGTATTTATATCATGTGTGTCTTCTCGGTCAATGCGCAGTATTTGCTGATGGTTGCCCAGAATTCTGGTTTTAACCGTAGTGCGCCGTGCGGAGGACTTTATGATACCATGCATCGGTAAATTATATTCGGAGAGTAATTGGGTAAATTTTTCCCCGTCTTCGTCATTGCCAATGATACTGCACAGAAAAGGGCGAGCACCAAGGGCCTGTACATTGAGTGCAACATTTGCTGCCCCGCCCAGACGGTCCTCCTTGCTTGTTTCAAGTACAACAGGTACAGGTGCTTCTGGAGAAATGCGGTTTACAGACCCGGTCAAGTAACGATCTATCATTACATCCCCAACGATCAACACAGCGCGACCCTCAATTTTTTGTAGTATTTTCATGAAGATATCTCCTTTTTTTTCTTCCAGTAGCGCATTAATCCAGCTACCGACATAAAGGCCGGGTTGGCGGCTTCATAACGGGCAAGGTCCTCCTTCGCAACACCCGCAGATAAAAGTTCATTGTTGACAAATGCTTGAAAATCAGGCACTATAGATTCAGGTAAAGCGTTTGCTTCACTATAGGTGCGCATCCATACTGCCCAGGAATGGAGCCGTTTTTCCAGCGAATTGAGATGTGAAACTTTGTCAGTGATTTCCCCAAAATGCGTCAAAAAAAGCCTATTCACAGGCAATTCACGGATCAATTGGATGGAGTTTAGCCAGTCTTCTATCTGAATATCAGGGGGTGGACAAGGTGGCATCACAGGGCCATCAGCCATTCGGACTCCCGCAACATCACCCGTGAATAAAACGTCATTCAAGGCCCATGCGATATGGTGAACTGCATGCCCTGGTGTGTGCCAGGCGATGAATTTCAGGCCTGACACATCAATGATCTCTCCATGCCCGGGCGCAAAAAGTTGGTTTTCCGGTATTGGGCGCATCTCGCCCCAGAGCTGATCCATCTTGCTCCCGTAGATCATACGAGCCGAATTGTACAGTTTTTCAGGTTGGGCCAGATGCGGCAATCCTTTTGGGTGGACATAAATTTTGGCCCCTGTTTGGGCAAATGCCCATGCCGCGCCAGCATGGTCAAAATGGATGTGCGTCAAGAATATGTGCTGAAAGTCAGCCATGTTCCACCCGTTTTCAGCCAATGTTTTTTGCAATTGGGGTAGGGTAGAGGCAGGCCCGGATTCTACCAGCGCAAGCCCGTCAGGGCCTTCCACGACAAATACTGCGATAGATTTTTCTATGCCTAAAAAATTCAAGTCCAGCGTATGGATTTTCATGCTGCGAAGGTAATGCGGTAATTAAACAAATCTGTCAATCAACGAGCCCCTAAATCCTCAGCCCTTTGCTATTTTGTATAGCCAAGTACCTTGTTTATCGAAAATAGAATTTTCATTGCGGCGTTTACCTATTGCTTTGCCACTGCTACAGCCTTTACTATGAACAAATTACAAAATTTTTTCCTTTTCTGCTCCGGGGTAGAATATTCTGTGCTTGAAAAAAGTCCTATTGACCGCAATAAATATGCGGGAATCGGGGCTACCATTTTCTTTACAGGAGTGCTTGCTTTTCTCTCGTCAGGGTATGCACTTTTTACGGTATTTGATTCATACTGGTTTTCAGTGGGCTTTGGATTGATTTGGGGATTGATGATTTTTAATCTGGATAGGTATATTGTTATGAGCATGAAAAGCAATGGCAGTTGGTGGAGAGACATGCTGGTTGCTTTCCCGCGTTTGCTTATGGCCATCCTCCTCGCTTTGGTGATCTCTAAACCCTTGGAATTGAAAATTTTTGAAAAGGAGATCAGTGCTGAAATGATTCAAATGGAACAGGAGGTTTTCAAACAGCAGGAAGACCGTGTGAAATTGCGTTACCAAACCCAAATCGAATCTCTGCGTAGCCAGGCAAATGCCTTAAAATTAGAAACTTTGGCAAAAACTGCATACCGCGATTCTTTGGCCAAAACTGCCGTACAAGAAGCCGATGGTACGGGTGGCTCCCGCAAGAAAAATCTGGGGCCTATCTATCGCGCCAAAAAGGATGCTGCAGATCAGGCTCAAGTTGAACTTGCAGCATTATTGTCTGAATTTCAACCACTTATAAGAGAAAAGGAACTTGCTGCCCAGGCACTTGAAAATCAAGCACAGGCAGACATTGCCCAGTTAGATCGAGGCCGGTACGACGGATTGGCGGCTCGTTTAGATGCCCTATCGAGACTTTCAGGTCGAAGTGCGGCCATATTCTGGGCTAGTGTTTTTATCATGCTGCTTTTTATTGCAGTCGAAACGGCCCCTATTTTAGTAAAACTTATTTCTTACCGCAGTCCTTATGATTATGTGCTGCATGAACAAGAACATGTATTTAAAATGGCAAACCTTGAGCATAATACCCTTCTTAGCAATGCGGTGAAAAACAAACTCAAGGTGGACACCGAGCTGGGAATTCATCAGGCAGATGCAACAGTAGAAAAGGAAAAGGCCATTATCGATCAAAAACTCAAGGAAACACTGGATAGTTTGAAAAGCCGTTCCTATGACTGGAGTGCAGAATGAGGAACCAAGCTACAAGCAACTCTGCTTCCCACATAAAAAAAACACCTGCAATGCCAATCGGCTTTGCAGGTGTTTGATTTTTTAGGCACAGTGAACTTACTTTCCTGCGCGCTTGGTTTTGGTGTCCAGAACGTCTTTACGAAGATCGGTGGCCAAAGCCTTGAGTTCTTGCATTGCTTTGCGTACGCGAGCACCGGCAGCATTGTTGCCACCATAAAATTTGGTCACGTCTCCTTCGATCTCTGCGACTTTTGATTTGATGTCGTTAAAAATTTTGCTCATGATTTTGATTGGTAAAAAGTTAGCAAATAAGGCCGTAAAAGTATGCTTTTATGCCGACATTCAAACAATTGACTCAATTTTGAAAAAAAATCATGGCTATTTTTTCAGGCATGAAGCCGGAAGGTAACACCGAACAAGTTGGAAGCCAAAAGGTTAGGCGTATTAATGGCCTCTTCTTCCAGTAGTTTTTTTAGTCGTCTTTTTTACGCTGGTATTGCCGTTTTTGCCCTTTTTAACGGTTGTGGTAGTGGTTTTTGACTTCTGGCCTCTGCCATTTCGCGTGGTAGTGGTGGTTTTTTTCCCGACTACAGCACCATTTTTACCCCTTGCTGCTACAACCGTAGTAGTGCGGGTGTGTACGGTTCTTGAATGTGTGCGATGCGGTGCGTACACTGCATGAGCACGGTGGACACGGTGTGTACGGATCACATGGCAGTGTGCACGGTAGGGTACTGCACGAACGTGAAACACACGCCAGGAAAACGGCCTCCAAGGTCTCCAGTAGGCTGGATACACCCGCCAACGGTAAGGCGAAACCCAAATTCGGTAGCCAGGTGCATAGATGAATCGAACGGGCCGCCAAAGCCAAACGTTCACCACGATGCGTACGGCCCCCCGGTTTGCAGCTGGACCTTTGTCTTTCCCGTTTTTTACTTTTTCTTCTTCGAACGGTTCGGCGATGGTCTGTTCGCCATAAAGGGCTTCGTCACCTATTATTTGCAGAATGGCATTTTCAGCGCCCTGCTTTTCGATTTCGATGACGGCCACATCTTGCGATTCTGTTTCACTGACAGGTACTTGCAACACAAGTGCATGTACGTCGCCTTCCATGTTGTCCACAACGCGGATATAGTCAATCTCGCCGTCATTGTTCAGGTCGAGGTTATTTGCGTCGTTGTTTTCGGAATTCAGGCGTTTTTCAAAATCTTCGGGAGAGTCTGATTTTTTAAACAGTTCGATTGCTGCTTCCAGACTAAAGTTGTCGCCCGGAAGCCCGGTGCTGTCTGATTCCATTTCGCTTTGCGCGAATAGGGGAAATGAGAAAAACACAAGTGCGCATGCACTCAACCACAGAGAAAATCTTTGAGTTTTCATGATGTAGAAATGATTTGTTTATGAACAATTTGACAGTTTGGATAGAAAAAGGGCTTGCAGGTTTAATCCCTAGCGATTTTTTTCCACCCAACGATCTGTTTTTCCCTCCAGCACAGTTAAAGGCATACAGCCATCCTCCAACACAATTCTGTGAAATGCCCGAAGGTCAAATTTTGTCCCCAAGGCTTGCTCCGCTTTTGCCCGCAGGCTGCGAATTTTTAATTCACCAACTTTGTAGGACAATGCTTGCCCTGGCCAGGACATATAACGCTCTATCTCTGAAACGATACTTGCTTCCGATTCGGCCTCATGGTCGAGGGAATATTGGATGGCTTGTTCACGGGTCCAGCCCTTGGCATGTATCCCTGCATCTACCACGAGGCGGATGGCCCGGTGCATCTCTGCGCTCAACATCCCGAAATATTGATAAGGGTCCTGGTAAAGTCCCAATTCTGTGCCGAGTGATTCGCAATATAAGGCCCAGCCTTCTCCATAAGCGCTGTACCAAAGGGTGCGGCGAAAGCCTGGCAAACCCTCATTTTCCTGTTGTAAGGAAATTTGATAATGATGACCAGGAATGGCTTCATGCAAGAACAGATCCTCGTCTGAATACAGGTTGTATTCCCGAATATTCGGGATTGGAACATAAAAAGTGCCAGGCCGTGATCCATCCAGCGAACCCTGTACATACTCTGCACTGGCTGTTGCCTCCCGAAATGCTTCAGTTCTTTTTACTACAAAAGGCGTTTTGGGCACCAAATCAAAAAGTTTGGCCAATTGGGGTTTCATGGTTTCGTGAATCCTGTTGAAGTTTTCAATAACCTGATTTGGATCGTTAAAGGGCATCAATTCCTTGCGCTTACGAACATGGTCGAAGAAACTTTTTAAATCCCCTGTGTATCCTACCTGTGTCTTTACTTTTTCCATTGCTTCCGAAATCCGGGCAACTTCCTTTTCTCCCAAAATAAATATTTCCTCCGCGGTCATGTTGGTCGTTGTAAAGGCCCGAATTTGATACGCATAGTATTGGCCTCCATTGGGCACGTTAGCTATACCTGAAGTTGTTCGACAGGCGGGGAGGTATTCATTTTTAACAAATTGGTGCATCCGTTGATAAAGCGGAATGATCTTGTCTTTCACCATTTGTTGGTAGGCAATGGTAAGGCGATCCCGGTCAGAGGCCGAGAAGTCTTTGGGCATCAAGGAGATAGGGGAGTAGTAGAGGTGTTTTTCCACCGGGCCGTGATCGAAAGCGGCCATTTGGGGCACCATTTTTTCTGCCAATGCTTTGGGCAAAACATAGCCGATCACCATGCCTCTGCGCATATTGGCGATGGCGGTGTCACACCACGCTACAAAACCATCCACCCGAAGTAGCCAGTGATCATAGTCTTGAACGGTCTTAAACGGTTGCCCGGAAGTACCTCCTGCCAATTGGCCCATCATGAGCGGCAAACAATCGAATTGATTGATGGGCATAAGCTCCGTTGGGAAAGAGAGGCCTTCCAGATTTATCTCACATTCCCAAAGGAGAATATCGTAACTGATTCTTTGATATTCACTCAGTTGTGCGAGATCGTATTGCTGTAATTGGTTTTTGTATTTTTCGTAAAACTGGCGGAGCGTATTTTTATGCGCCTGAGAAATTGTGTTGGGCAGCAAATCGTTGTAACGGAGATCCCCTGAAAAAGTGGCTTCTATGGGGAAAAGTGGCAGTCGTTCGCGGTGGTATTCAACGAATAAGGAATCAATGGACATTGGAGGTTTTTGTCCATTGGATGGGGTAGGGGAGGAATTCTGACAAGCCCATAGAGCCACTATAAAAAAGCCTGTGGATAGGTAACAGATTTTCTGCATGCTTGAGATTTTGTGATTTTGTGTTTATTGAAGGAAGGAGGATTTCGCCTCGACAACAAGCATCAACGAATTTACAGAGTATATATTTAAATTCTTCAGGGGCGATTGCTGCCTCGGTGCTTAGAGCGTGTTTAAATTTCAGTGCCGAGGCGAAAGGGAGCAAATTTTGTTTCAGTTGAGGCAAAATTTGCAGCCATAGCCGGGTGCCTACGGCGTCCCGAACACTCGGGATAACGAAGAATGAACCAAAATTTGCCACTTGCAGCC
>JBJXGO010000254.1:0-16690 GCA_046160345.1 Saprospiraceae bacterium | reverse complement strand
TTGCAAAGTGTGCCCTTGCGCAAACCAAACAAATCTTGACAATTAGAATAAGGCCATTCGCTTGGATTCTCTACCAATCGTGCCCGTACAGGATTTTGTAAAATATAACGAAAACAAATGAGTGTATAATCCTCCCAGGACCATTCGCTGCTCACTTGCTTTTTCTTGGTTTTTTGTTGAAATAAAGAACCAGTCATTTTTTCCTGCTTCTGAATTGCTTGAGCATAACTGCTCAACAAAATGCGAAGTCCTTTGCTAAAAGCAGTAAGCGCAATGTCTTTCTCATTTTTTGCCACTACTGCAACTGTTCGCGAATCCGTTTTGATAAGAAAGTGAAAATGATTTGGCATCAGACAGTACGCCAAAAGTTCGCAGGTTGGCAAAAGATGTTTGCGCACTTTTTTTAGAAAAAAATGGTAGTTTTCCTCTTTAAAGAAAATGGGTTGGCGGTTGTTTCCACGGTTATAGATGTGGAAAATTTGGTTCTCAACTAGTTTCATAATCAGGTGTTTACCCCCATCCTACGGCTTGAAGCCGTAGGATGGATTGCTTGCCTACGAAATTAGGCAAAACATCCGAAAACTCAAAATTTCAACAAAAATACAATCAGGTGTGTACCCGTCCTACGGCTTCAAAGCCGTAGGACGGGTTGCTTTCCACGATAAAAAACCAAAGCCCGCCTTTCTTCCGAAAAGCGGGCTTGGCTGTTAAAAGGAGGCGACCTCAAGCTACCGCCTTAGTTGTTTATGAGAAAGCTGCGAAAAACTTGTCGTTGCCGTCATAATGGTCCATGTGCCCAATGATCAACCGAATAAAATCAATCAGGGGAAGGATGCCAAAAATACCTCCAAAGGTGATGATGTATAACAAAATCAAAATTGGACGACCGCCCAGATAAACACGGTGCAATCCCAAACCACCCAGGAAAAAAGCCAACAGGATAGCGACTACCGAACTTTTCTCACCACCTGCAAGGCCTTTAACAAACATGCTGGCCTTCTTGCCAAAATTCTTGATTTTGGAGAAGAATCCGCGCTTCTCCGATTTTTTCTTTGCAACATGGCCCGTAGTGGTTGAGCTGCTGTATTCCATGTTGTTGCTTGCATTGGCCGAAGTAGTGATGGCAAATGTCGGCATGCTGGACAGCATAAATGCAGCCAGGAGCAGGAACGTGAAGTTTTTGAGTGTGTAAGATTTCATGTTAAAAATGGTTTGTGAACGGTAAATAAATATCGAGCCAAATGTATAAATCAAACTTGAATTACACCAACATTAAATTTTTCTACGGGCGCATTATTTGCCGCTTCTATCCCCATGCTGATCCATTGGCGCGTTTCTCTGGGGTCTATTATGGCATCTACCCAGAGCCTTGCGGCAGCGTAATAAGCGGTAGTTTGCTCAAGATAACTGGCTTTTGTTTTTTCCAGAAGTGCTTTTTCGGCCTCTGGGTCGGGGGCGTGCCCCTTTGATTTAAGGGACTGTATTTGTATCTGTGTCAACACTTTAGCAGCCTGTTCACCCCCCATCACCGCTATTTTTGCTGTAGGCCAGGCTACGATTAGGCGTGGATCATATGCTTTCCCACACATTGCATAATTGCCCGCTCCATATGAATTCCCAATCACAATGGTAAATTTTGGCACAGTGGAATTTGCCACGGCATTCACCATTTTCGCGCCGTCTTTAATGATGCCTCCATGCTCGGAACGCGTTCCAACCATAAAACCAGTCACGTCGTGCATAAATACGAGCGGGATTTTTTTCTGGTTGCAGTTCATGATAAATCGCGTGGCCTTATCAGCCGAATCAGAATAGATCACGCCCCCGAACTGAATTTCCCCCTTGGCGTTTTTGACCACCTGCCGATTGTTGATCACGATGCCCACGGCCCATCCATCTATTCGGGCATAGGCAGTAATGATGGTTTTTCCGTAATGCTCTTTATATTGTGTAAGTTTACCTTCATCCACCATTCGCCGCAAAAGTTCCACAGAATTATAGGGTTTTGCTCCATTTTCGGGGTATATTTCAAAAATATCTTCGGGATTCCCAGCAGGCCCTAGCGGTTCAACGCGGTCAAAGCCAGCGTTTTCAAATTTCCCAAATTTATCAACCAAGTCTTTTACGGTGTCCAGGCAGGTCTGGTCGTCGGGCATTTTATAATCGGTCACGCCGCTAATTTCAGAATGAGTGGAAGCGCCACCGAGCACCTCCTGGTCAGCATCTTCACCAATAGCAGCTTTTACCAGATATGGCCCGGCCAGAAAAACGGAGCCTGTGCCTTCCACGATCAAAGCTTCGTCAGACATGATGGGCAGATACGCACCACCGGCCACACAAGCCCCCATGATGGCGGCGATTTGTGGGATGCCGGCAGAAGATAGGCGCGCATTGTTTCTGAAAATCCGTCCAAAATGTTCTTTGTCCGGAAAAATCTCGTCTTGCATGGGCAGAAAAACCCCTGCAGAGTCCACCAGATAAATGATCGGCAAGCGATTTTCCATTGCGATCTCCTGTGCACGCAGGTTCTTTTTTCCGGTTATCGGAAACCAGGCTCCTGCCTTTACAGTTGCATCGTTGGCTACCACAATGCATTGTCGACCACGAACATAACCAATTACCACCACTACGCCGCCTGCAGGGCAGCCGCCGTGTTCTTTGTACATTTTGTAACCGGCAAAAGCACCAACTTCAAGCCGGGGTTTTCCGGCATCCAAAAGATAATCGATGCGTTCGCGGGCTGACATTTTGCCTTCCATGTGAAGCTTTTCCAGGCGTTTTGCGCCACCACCCTCGTAGATGTTTTCAAGTAGCCTGTTGAAGTTGGATATGGAAAGTTTGAGCGCATCCGCATTCTTTGCGGATTCTAAGTCGGTAGCATTGGTGGACATTTGCCTGAAATATTTGAGCTGCTAAGGTAAGGCGCAATATTTACCCTCCCCAATGTCGGTTTATTTTTGATTGCTCTTTGGGCTTAACCCCCAGTCAATCGGGCTTTTGCCCTGTTTTTTTAAAATCTCGTTGGTGTGCACAAAATGGCCGCAGCCTTGAAACGCATTGCCGGCGAGCGGGGAGGGGTGAGCGGCCTCCAGCACAAAATGCCTGGAAGTATCAATCAATACTTTTTTGCTGCGTGCGAAATTGCCCCATAACAAAAAAATAATCCCTTCTTTTTGTTCAGAAACACTTCGGATCACCGCATCCGTAAAAGTTTGCCATCCGATTTTTTGATGGCTTGCTGGTTTGCGCGCTTCAACCGTGAGCATTGCATTGAGCAATAAAACGCCTTGGTCTGCCCAGGCGCTCAGGTCTCCATGGAGCGGAGCTTCAAAGCCGAGGCTGTTTTTAATTTCTTTGTAAATATTGAGGAGCGATGGAGGGGTTTTTACCCCTTTGGGGACTGAAAAGCAAAGGCCCGTGGCCTCTCCCGGGTTGTGGTAAGGGTCTTGACCCAATATCAACACTTTCAAGTCATCAAAGGGGGTTTTGTTGAATGCATTGAAAATCAAGGGACCAGGCGGGTAAATAGTTTTACCGGCTTGTTTTTCTGCCAACAAAAAAGCCTTGATTTCAGCAAAATAGGGCTTTTGGAATTCTTCGGACAAGGCTTGCTTCCAGCCTGTTTCTATTTGAACATTTGAGACCGTTGGTGTCATGCTTGCGGGTTCTTAAAGGCGAAAGATAGCATGTTGGGCAAAATGCCATTTCAATTTGATCTACAAATAGAACTTTTATCGATTGCCTGGAACTTTGACTTGTTGAAAGTTATTACTTTTGTGCCATCATGGGTCCCGTAGCACAATGGATAGTGCAACAGATTTCTAATCTGTAGGTTACAGGTTCGAGCCCTGTCGGGATCACTAAATAATGAGCCATCTCCGAATTTTTGGGGATGGCTCGTCACATTTTGGGGTTTTATTGGCGCCGCGCTCCTATTCCAAAAATTTGGGAGGATCTGGTTTTCATTGCAATAATTTTTCCACCAGATAATCCCATGAAAACCGTTTTTTCTCCTCCCGAACTCCTTCCTGCATGGCCTTTGCCCGCTTGTTTTCAAAAAAATCCTTTATTGCCTCAGCAATCGAAACGGACTCTGGATCAACTACATAGCCGGAAACGCACTGCGTTACGATCTCAGGTAGCCCACCAACATTGGTCACCACCATCGGTTTTTCAAAATGATACGCGATCTGGGAAATGCCACTCTGTGTGGCCGATCTGTAGGGCTGAACCACCAAATCAGCCGCAGAAAAATACACTTTTACCTGGTCCATCGGGATAAATTCGTTGAACAAATGAACCCGGTTTGAAAGCTCCTTTTCATGAATTATTTTTTGGTAAAGCTCCCAGTCTTCGTAGCATTCCCCAGCCACAATAGCATGAATGTCAGGAGTTTGTGCAAGGGCCTCCAGCAGCAGGTCCAAGCCTTTGTATTTACGGATAAATCCAAAAAACAGTACGACCGGAATATTTTCGGTTATGCGCAACAAAGCTCTGGCCTCTTGTTTTTCCAGGGGTTCTCCATAAATATCGTAAATGGGGTGCGGTGCAAATCTCACCGCTTTATCGACATTTTTTGAAGCCGGCAAAAAGGATCGGATCTCTTCCCCAACTGATTTTGACATCACTACAAAATCATTGCAAGCGCTTACAAACCAACGGGCAAACAGTTTGTCGCCAAGGCGTTTTTCATGGGGGATGATATTGTCTACCAGCCCTGTAACGCGAAATTTATTTCGCTTAAAAAACATGGCTGCCCGCAGTACAGCTCCCAAACAAGGCCCCATAAACGGCAGCCAAAAACGGACAATGACCTGATCCGGTTTTTCGCGGGCTATTTCCCTTCCGACCAGTAGCCAGTTAAGTGGGTTAACAGCATTGATTCGGGTTTTGATCTGGAGGTTTTCAGGAGCAGGGTCCTCCGTAAATTGCGTTTTGCCCGGAAATAAAAAAGCCGGGTATTGCAATGAAAACGAATAGATTACAACAGTATGTCCCGCTTCTTGCAAGGCTTGCGCCAATCGTTCAGAGGAGGCTGCAATACCGCCGCGCAATGGATGTGCCGGGCTTATCAGAACGATGGACTGCTGGGCATTGGACATTCCTTGTTGGATATTGGAAAATTTGATGATCCTACTTGAATACTTCATCCGCCAAAACCAGGCTTTGGCCAAATTCCAGACGGTCCAGCCTTGAATCGATCCCGGTTTCATCCAAAAAAAACAACAGGTTCTCCATTGCCATATTACCCGTGAGTTCGTCTTTGGCCATGGGGCAGCCTCCAAAACCACGCAGGGCTCCATCGTAACGGCGGCATCCACTGGCCCATGCAGATTCGATCTTCTCATGCCAGTTTTTTGGTTGGGTATGTAAATGCGCACCAAACTCGATATCGGGATAGGCCGGGATAAGCTGTTTGAACAGGTAGGAGATGTTTTGTGGGTTGGAACAACCGATCGTATCGGAAAGCGAGAAGATCCGGATGCCCAGCGGAACGAGTGTGTCTACCCAGCGTTGCACGGTTTCTACATTCCAGGGGTCGCCGTAAGGGTTTCCGAATCCCATGGAGATGTAAAGTACGAGTTCCTTATTGTGCTGGGCGCAAAGTTCCTGGATAGCTTTGGTCCGTTCGACGCTTTCTGCAACGGTAGCGTTGGTATTGCGTTTTTGGAATGTTTCACTGATACTGAATGGATAACCCAAATATTGGATTTCAGGAAACATACACGCATCCATTGCCCCGCGTTCGTTGGCAACTATGGCAAGCAATTTCGTTTTTGTAGTGCTAAGGTCAAGATTTCCAAGTACTTCCGCTGTATCGCGCATTTGCGGGATGGCTTTTGGACTGACAAAAGAGCCAAAATCCAGGGTGTCAAAGCCAACCCGGAGCAATTGGTTGATATAGTCAACTTTGGTTTCGGTCGGGATAAAATTATGCAGGCCCTGCATCGCGTCGCGCGGGCATTCAATCAGTTTGACGCTGGATATTGGACGTTCGACGTTCGGCAATGGATGTGTAGCGCTGGTATTGGATAATGTTTGGCCAGGCAAAATTACGGGTTGCGGTCAGTATAAAAATTTCAGAAAGAAAGTATTTACACAAACTTGAAACTTTCAACTATTTGGTTGTTTCAAAAATTGCGCCGCTCCGTCCAGTTCATCGTAAAAATCCTGACCATACCGGCGGATAATAGCAGATTTAACGAATTGATAAACAGGTACTTGTTCTTTTTCACCTAATTGACAGGCGGCTGAGCAAATCTCCCAACGATCATAGTTCAGCGCCTCAGAGCCAAAATGTTCAAACTTTGAAACCCGAACGGGATAAAGATGACAGGAGATGGGCTTTTGGAAACCAATTTCGCCGGCCCGCCAAGCCATTTCAATGCCACATTGGGCAATGCCGAGCACATCGTAACCCATGTAGGCACAAGGGCCGCCTTCAACCAGTGGAGTGCCATGGTCGCCCATGCCCTTATACCAGGTATGTGGACCCTGCGCCTCAATGGCAGCAATGCCGGCCGGGCTCAGGAATGGCCGCAATTTTTCCTGGATAGACTCCAAAATGGCAAGCTCTTCTTCCTCTAAGGGCGCACCATAATCGCCCTCCCAGCAACAGGCTCCCTTACAGGCAGAAAGATTGCAAATAAACTTTTGCTCCACCAGTTCGTCGCTCACGAGTTTATCTTGTACAATGATCATTTTTTGTATTGTTTGCTATTAGGGCAAGTGCGTTTTTTAAAATTATTATTGAAAAGCTGTTCACACATAAGAATTTACTGGCATGAATAAGCAATACCAATTGACCGGTCTTTAAAACAAAAAACACACGCTTATTTTTTTGTACGCTTTTTGCCCGCCTCGTGCTTCCCTTCGCACGGGGCTTTTTTTTGGGATGCAGACAAGCGCTTCCCTATGTCAGGAGACAACTAAAGATCCTTCTCCATTTTAACATGAGGGATGCCCACCTCTTCAAAGTTTTGCCCCACTTTTTTGTATCCTAATCGAAGATAAAACGACACAGCGGTCATTCGAGCATGAAGGCTCATTTTATTGAAATTCAAGGACTTGGCCAGTTCCTCGGACGCTGCTACCAATGCCGCGCCCACTCCTTTGCCTTGTTGCTCGGGCGAAACCGCCACTTGACGCATTTTCACCTCCTGTACATTTTGGGGCGTTAATAAAAGGATGCCTATGATATTCCCGGAATCCTCAAATGCAGCGAAATGCTGGTCTGACCATTCAGCACTCAGTTGTTCTGAAGTATAATCCAGCCCTAAAGGCTTGCGGAGAACCTCATAACGCAGGGCAACCGCAGCGTCATATTCAGGTGTGCCAAATTCAATCTGACAGATATAGGTCATGGAACCAGTTGTGAAAATCCTGGGCTAAATAAATTAGATCCCGAGCCACAAAAGTATGAAATTCAAGGATTTGGCTCGCGCTTTCTTTCGAATGACCAAACGTTATTGTCCCAATAACTCGGCCAACAGATCCGGATATGCAGCGAGTGCAGGGCAGCGTGAGTTCAGAGCAAGATCGAGCGCAATGCGGTCTTCGGGTTGAATGCCCAGCCTGGCTGCGCAGCTACGTGCTTTCTCAAATTCTACCGCTATATTTCGGAACGCCAGACTGTCGGGCGCTGATTGGGCAGCCTTGTTGAGGGCCAACAATGGAGCGCTGCATTCACATAAGACCCTGGCCAATTTATCTCCTCTTGGCTCTGACACCGTAGGGCTTCCACAAGCAAATAAGCCTGTCAGCATGAAAAAAAATATATTTCGCATAATAAAGGCTTCAGGTACAATATTCATGGGCTAATAATCCAAAATACACTATCCCTTTTTCTGTTTTTTAAACTTGCCGTCTTTCCAGGCTTTGAAAAATTGGCCCCAGGCCAGGGGGCTAAAAATGTTCATAGGCGGTGTTTGGCCTATGTAATAATATTCGCGGGCTTGTTTCCGAAGGTAAAAATTGGCGCTCTCGCGGCCTCCATAAGGTACTATGTCCGGATTTTTACGGGCTTCGGCAAGGTATTCGTTGGCCAGGTTTTCGGTAGCGCGCCGCTGAAGTTCAGGCGTAACGTCCATTTTCAGGAACTCGATTTTGAAGTGTTCTTTGGAAGGCCAGGGAAAAATAACCGCCTCAGGCAAAAGAATGGTATCCTGACTCATCAATTGCACGATAGCATAGCGATCCTGAGTAAGCGTATCCGGAATGGTAATCGTAACGGGTTCTAAACCAATACAATTGAAGCGCACTTTTTCGCCTTTTTCAACCACGATCGTAAAAAAGCCACGGTAGTCGGCATAGGTGCCACGACGTTTTTGCGGTATAGAAATCGTAGCGTAAGGAACAGGGACCAGGCGTCCGTCTGCTTCCGTCATGATCAGACCAGAAAACTGTATGAGCATAGGCTCGGTTTGGGCTGCTGCGCGGCTGCACAAAGCGCATAAAAAGAAGAGTGGCAGTAGTTTTTTCATATCGTGTCCCAAAGGTACGGCAGCAAAACGTTTGACAGTGCCGTTTCGTCCAAGACCTAAAGTGTCACTTAA
This sequence comes from Saprospiraceae bacterium, assembly GCA_046160345.1. Taxonomy (GTDB): domain Bacteria; phylum Bacteroidota; class Bacteroidia; order Chitinophagales; family Saprospiraceae; genus M3007. Next base: position 8,135 of record JBJXGO010000254.1, on the reverse strand, counting down.
CCGATTTTTAACAGATTCATTCAATTACCTTTGCGCCGTTCAACGTTAAAGTGTACAAAAACATACTCATCAATGTTCAAAAAAACATCATTTTTTCTTTTTGCGCTGTTGATTAGCGCGACCCTAAGCGCTCAAACCACGCCAAAATATGGCCACATGAATTTGGGCAATCTGCTCGAACTTTTGCCTGACACCAAAAAAGCTGATGAAGCGATCAAGTTGTTCACCGGAAAACTCGGCGCCATTGACGACTCCCTGGGCCGCGCCCTGCAGGTTGCTGCCGATTCCCTTCAAAGAGAATACGACGCTGGAAATCTGACTCCTTTACAAGCACAACAACGTCAGGCAGAATTGCAAAAACAACAGGAAAGTTTGCAAAAATTTGAACAGGAAGCCAACCAAATGGTCAATGCCAAGCGGGAAGAACTCCTGAAGCCAATTCTTGAAAAGGTGGACGTAGCCATAAAAGCCGTTGCAAAAGAAAATGGCTACACCATGATTTTCGATACCAGCACCGGCGCAATGCTTTTTGCCGCTGAAACCGAGGATGTGACAGAACTGGTGAAAAAGAAATTGGGAGTCAATTGATTATGCAGCCTGGTGAAGGAAGCTTTAAGTAAAGTGCGGCACACCTAAAATTAGTGTAATAGTTGTAGGTGTGCCACACTTTCAAAGTTGTAATCCATTAAGCCAGCCTCGGCACTTACCTTAATAGTGTCCATTTTACAATATTTTGACTACTTTTGAGGTTCGCTTCCCTCAAAATGATACAAAAACTTGCGCTCAAAGATTTTGAACACAACATAAGCCCTGCTACATGGTATGCAGCCGATGATTTGGTACAGGAGGGGCGAGTGAAAAACCTCCGTGAAATAGAACGCCATTTCTGGGTGGCGCTGCTGGAGACTGACGATGGAGATTTTGAGTCGGAGGTTATGATCACGCCGCACAAAATAAAAGCTTATGCATGCGGATGTTTTACAGAGGGCCGCAGATTGATGTGCCCGCATATTGCGGCAACTTTGATCAAAATAAGACAGTTTTTTGAACAACGTGAAGAAACCCGCCGAATCAAAGCAGAGCAAAAATCTTCTACTGAACTCACCCGATTTACTGTAAAGGCCGCCCTCGAAAATGCCCCGACCGAGGCCCTGATTGATTTTGTGCGCGACTTTGCCCGCCGCGACCGGGATTTTGCCCTTGCCCTCAAAACCCGTTTTGCGGCCCATGTGACAGAGGCTGAAAACCCTTACGCGTTATTGCTCGATTCGGTTCTGCCTAAGTCCGATGCTAAAATAAAATTTAGCGAGCCGGATTTTCGCCGGCTTCGCAAAGCGCTGGACGGGCTTGAAGAACAATTGGTCCTTGCACAATCAAGCCTTGATTTTCGCGGTATGTTTCAGATCGCATCGACCATTTTCTTGAAAATAAGCTATTTGCACAAAAGTTCGGAAGGGACTCGGCGAAATGTGCTGCTCTATTTTTGCCAAAAAACATTTGAATCCCTTATTTATATCCATACCAATGCACCCTCGCCAGAACTCCGCGAATCGGTATGGGAAACCCTTTTTAATTTTGGCATAAAACATATATTCCCTCCTGAACTGGAACGCGATGCACTTCGTTTTTTGGGTGAATCTGCCAAAGATGAAGCCAAGGCAGAGCGCTTGCGGGAAATGTTCGACCAATCCCCATACCCGGCTTCAGCTTTTGTGTTGCAGCTGTTCCTTGCTTCCTTAGCGGTCCGAAAAATGCCCAAGGCAGCCGTTCGGGTATTGGAAGACTATACCGAAAAGCCCGAAATGATAAAGGCCGCTTTCATTCAACTCTATTATCTGCACCATTGGGAAGCCGCAACATTGGTTGGTGAACATTTTTTGAATCAGCACCTTTTTTCAGCCGGACAAAGCCGTGAATTGGAAAACGTGCTCCTATTTATCGCCGAACAAAGGGAAGACCGTCCCCGCCAAACTACCTTGCTACACCAGCGCTTTCTACAATCTGGAAGTCCCGAAGTTTTTGAAAAACTCAAAACCGCCGCCGCCGACCGCTGGCCTGCTGAACGGGACCTTTTATTGTTTGAACTGCGTGAAAAAGGAGATGTTGCCAAAACCGCTGCCCTTTTAGCATTCGAAGGTGATTTGAAAAACCTGGCTGAACTGATTGATAATCAAGGAGATTTAGCACTACTTCAGCGCTACGAATCAGCATTTTTACCAGAAATGAGGGCTTTTGTTCAAGCCAAATATTTTTCGTTTTTAAACCAATATCTGGCAGAACATTTTGGTGCGCCAGCCCTGCAGCACGTCCGGCTTCAGTTGTCTGAATTACTGCATAAGGGCGAAGAAGATATGGTGATTCAAATTATCCGAGCACTGAAAGTCCAATACCCCGAACGCTTAAGCCTTCCTGGAGAATTGGCTGAATTGTTCCCCAAATCAAGGCGAAAAACTATTTATCAGTTTTGATACCTGAACTTTGATGTATGATGAATTATCCCGTATATCATACATCATACATCACCTCCCGCTCCTGTCCGTTACCATATTGCTTGCTTGTTGGGTTCCGAATAATTGCAAATCCTGAATATTGACGTGTGCAGGACGAGTAGCCATATAGTAGATAGCATCGGCTACGTCGCTTGATTTAAGAGGTTGAAAATCATTGTAAATCCTGGCCCGTTCAGCATCGCCATCGAAACGGGTAATAGCAAACTCGGTCTCTTCAACGTGACCCGGACTAACCTGGCTCACCCGAATATTGTGGGCATGCAAATCGAATCGCATGGCTTTGGAAAGCGCGTCCACCGCAAATTTGGTGGCACAATAGACGTTGCCATTGGGGTATGTTTCTTTGCCTGCGCTGCTCCCTACATTGATGATATGCCCGCTTCGGCGGCGAACCATTCCTGGCGAAACAAGTCTTGTTACATAAAGCAGGCCCTTCAGGTTGGTGTCGATCATTGTTTCCCAATGCTCAAGGTTACCTTCGTGAATCGGCGCAAAGCCTTTGGCCAAACCGGCGTTGTTGATCAGTATATCAATTTCTTGAAATGCTTGAGGGAGCTTGGAAAGCGCCGCCTCCACTGCACCTGCATCGCGTACATCAAAGGGCAGCAACAATACCTCGGAAGTATATTCGGTTTCAAACTGATTTTTTAAGGCGACCAAACGCTCCACCCGCCTGCCCGTAAGGATGAGCCTGTAGCCGTTTCGGGCAAAAATCTCGGCAGTTGCCTTGCCAATGCCGGAGGTGGCACCCGTAATCAGCACCAAAGGAGATTTTGGGGTTTGAAGGTCTTGAGCGGGGGCAATTTCTTTACTTTGTATTTCTTGCGTTGTTTCAACCGCAGATTCGCCTTCCAGCACGGGGTTTTCCGACTCAATGATGCTCGGTTCAGGTGAGCTCGCCAGCGGTACTTCCTTTGTGGAGGATCGCAATTGCTCCAGTTCATCCAACGCATGTTTAACCTCTTCGTCTTTTGGGTCGATCTCCAGCGCTTTTCGGAGGTAAATAGCCGCAGTTTCACGATAATCGCTAAGGTGTTCTGCAGTCATTAAACCAAGTTTTCTGTAGATGTTCGGGACCTTTGGGTCTATTTCTACCACCCTGTCCCAACAGTACTTGGCAAACATATAATCGCCGCGTTCGGCAGCCATGTCCCCCATTAAACCATAAGATTTTGCTTCATCCTTTGGGTTGGACAATTCGGTGGTTGATTCTACCTCATCCTGGACAGGCGCAACCAGGGGAGGCCTCGAGCCAAGCTGGCTAGCCGCTTTTTCATATTCTGACTTAAGCCATTTACTATCCGGATATTGTTCAATCGCCATTTGGAAAAGCTCAAGACCACGTTGAGGCTGTCCTTTCTCTATCCAAAACCAGGCATCCTGGGCTGCTTGTTGTTCAAGTGTCTTGTCTTTGATCTCAGTGTCGGAAAGACCAATTTCTGCACCTTTTTCTTCCAATGTGATCGTTTCCGTTAAGTCGTCCTTGGCGTTGAACGGCGGTATGATCGCTTCAAGGGGTTCCAGGGTGGTGGGCATTACGGGGTCTGGTAATGGTTCCGGGGCCAGAATACCTCCGGCAATAGGCATTTCAGGTAGCGATAATGATTCCGCAATTGTGTGGGCTTCAGTATTTTGCGCGACCAATTTCCTATACTGGCCGTGCCAATCCATCAAATTGAATTTTTGGAAAAACATTTCAAAATCATTGGCCACTAATTGTTCCCAAGTGAGATATCCTGCCTCTCGCAAGGTGCTTATGATGTCGCCCATTTCATTGGCAATACCTCGAGAGGCATCCAATTCAGCAGTTGCAGCGGCTTTCTCTGCCGCATCCATTTCTTTGTAACGGTCGCTCAGGGCAAGCCAGGTATCCTGCCAGTGTTTCATGTAATGCAGGGCATTGGCCATACGATCTATATGTGTCTCTATAGCCAACCCATTTGTGTCTATTCCATCTGCAATTACGGCTACCAGTCTTTGCTCGGAAGCAAGCACTTTCAATACAGGCAATAGCCCTTCCAGGCAGGCGTGGTTTGTCAAAAAATTGTCTGTGACAAGCAAAAGAACGGGCTCTGAAGTTGAAACGATCTGGGCTACCAATGAACTACTTGCGTGCTCGAACGGGATGCCAATTCGGCTTAATTGCCGGTCAATAGATTCTGCGAGGGAGGCATTTTCAGGAGCGTAGGCGAGGATGATTCGATTCATAGACGTTATCAAAATGTCACCGCTGTGCGGTTGTATTTGAAAATAAATGATATTGGAAATCTGATGTCCACTTCAATCTAAAACGAACTTACGTTATGTATCTGATGCTTGCATTGAACATTTCAATGGCTAAGGGTCAAGCATCAGCGGTCAACAACCATCTCTTCTATCAATTTTGTAAAATCATTTTTAAATTGGGCATAACGGGAGCTTGCAGGGCCGTCGAAACCAGTATGAACATGCCGGATTCGGTTTTGTTTGTCCAGGATTATCATGGTGGGGTATGCCATTACCTTATCCAGGGCAGGGAAAAAACTGGCCGCTGAGGCTTTATCGGCTTTTCCGGCATAAACTATTTCAAAAGGTATGCCCATTTTTTTCTTGTATTCCATCAAATGTTCGTTGGCCCGGGCCGGGTCTTTGATCCGCTCGAAAGCGAAACTGATAATGCTGATATTTTGGGCGAGGTCCGGGTTTTTTACCAAAAAATCCCGGAGGAAGATCTGCTCATCGCGGCAATTTGGGCACCATGTACCCATTACAGTAAAGATCTTTACTTTGTTGTCAAACTGCGATGAAGGGAATGCAATGTCCTGGCCAGCAGGGTTTTTCACCGAAAACGAAACCTTTGCGTTCGGATTAAATTGGGTAAGTGAATCTGCAGGGCCGAGCTCAAAGGAGGTATCTTTCCACCCGGTCCAAAGTGTCTGGAATTTGTGGCCTGAACGAAATTCTCCTTGTAAACTGTCCCCCTGAATACTGCCCGAGAACAGAAAGGCATGGGCGCCGTCAAAACACGATAGCCAAAATTTACGCCCCTGAACGGTACCTTCCAAAAAACGATAATCGCCGGTTTCGGTACGGAAAGTGCCTTCGAGATGGTTGCCATTTTGCCGGAATTCACCGATGGCCTTTTCCTGTTCTTTGCTTTCCTTTTCTATGCCAAACATTGCCGCCCAATTGCCTGTCATGTCGGCCAAAGGCTTCTCGGTCATATTGGTAAAACGGTAGCCACGTCCAGCGTGTGCGTAAAATGGAATCCGGTAATTATCTTTTGTAGTAACCACCCATTCGCCTTGCATAACGCCCCCACGAATTTCCGCGTGCAAATATGTTGCATATTCAGGAAACCAGACATTCATCGTGTCGCGAGCCTGGGTCCGGTCGCGGCCATATTGAATGCTATCGAGCCGGATGCGCTCTGTACCATTGATAATTTCGAGATAAAAACGGGTATCGTCTATATATTTCACCTCAAAATTGAAAGGCAATTCTCCAGGCTTGAACTGGTCATAAAGGATCATGACAGAATCTTTTTCCCCAACAGGCATTTGGAATTTTTCCAATTCCAAAATTCCACGCCACATCCCTGGAGCGACACGAGTATATGAGGAGTCGGTGCTGACACAACGATTGAAAACGAACAATAAGCTAAATGCTAATAAACTGACAGCCAATAATTTGCGCATAAATGAGTCGATTTGGAAAACTGGACGGCAAAGGTAGGTTTTGGGGCCGACTTTTGGGGGGTGTTCAGCCAAGTTGTAATTGTTGAGGAGATCTTTTAACAGGTCATTGATATCTAAGGCCTTTTTATGGACAATGGTGAACAAATCTCCTACATTTACCTCGATTGACAAGGCGTAGAATAAATCCGGGGCTGTTTCAATTAAAATTATACAAAAATCAAAAACAGGCTAACACCAATGACTAGATTCCTGCTCGGCCCAGAACTCTTTTGGCTGTTGCTTTACGCTGCGGCAATTTTCATCGGAAAAGCCAACACACCGCCCTCGAAAGGGCTGGATAATTTCATAGAAAACTTGTGGTTTTGGGTCCCTGCGCTTTCTTTACTGCTTTTCGGCTTGTGGTGGATACCTTCTGTGGAGAAAAACTGGCTTCTGCTCCGGGTTTGGATCATTGGGCTGGTTGGCGGACATTTGGTGCTTGAAAAAGCTCTGAGTGCTTACAGCAAACAAGGCCCGGGTATTGGAATGGGCTACTTGGCGGGACTCCTTTTGCTGATATTATTCCTAATTGCGGGGAGCGTTTTTGTAAAATTAAAATCATGGTAGGCAATATTTTACTTGTGTTGATCGCCCTGTTCCTCGGTGGCTTGCTTAATATAACTTCATCGCCCGCGCCGGGTGGAGACAAGGGGGTTGGTTATGGATTTATGATTTTTCTTTGCGGGGCAGGATTTTTACTGTTTACCGGACTGCTTGCCTGGAACCTGGGTTCGAACAACTGTTTCGATTGGGTCTCCTTGCCAGCTGCGCGACGGAATTGGCTTGTCGTAATTGGTTGGCTAGCATTTGCTTTTTCGGTTTTTGGCACCGCGTTGTTCAGAACTGAGTGGCATGATGGCGAATTTCCACAATTTCTTCGCTGGTTTTCCAAAGCACAGGCTTCTATTTGGTTGCCGCTGCTGATACTCGTGCCTGCATTTATACTGCTCAATTTTGAACGAGAAGCAGGCTATGTGCCCGGATTTGTCAAAATCCCGATGTTAGCTGGATTTGGGTTGAGCATATTGATAGGATTGGGCCTCCTGTTTGGCTGGTACAGGGCAAGCAGTCAGCAACAAAGAGCAAGAATTGAATACGAGAACAACAGGAACAGCGAACAGCACGACAAACACCTGGCATACATTGCTGAACAAAAACTGAGCGATCCCATCGTGAACATTCTCTCGCTTACAGGCCGGTTTCACGACTCCGATGTGCGCGACGCTGCCATTGCCAAGGTCAAATCGCAGCCCGATTGGGAGGCAGAGCTCATACGCTTATTGAGCGAAACGGAATGGGACACACAGGTTTATCACTTTATCGACAGCAATCTGGTTGAGCATCCGGATCTATTTGTGGAACCGTTAAAGCGCAGCATCCATCGCGTTGCTGGAGAGATCAAATCAAGTATCAGGAATTCCAATAACCTTCAAGAATGGACCTTTGAACATCTCGGCCTTGAGCGACTTTTTCGGGCAATAGACGAGCAGTTTTTAATTCCAGGGGCAGATTATCGCCCGGCAGTACAAGCATTGCGCAAAGCATTGAACACACCCAAGCCGGAGCATTTTAAGCATGTAAAATTCACTATAATCCCTCTGGTGGAGGATTGGTTGAAAAAACATCCTTAAATCTCAGCCACCATACTACTGGACATTTTTGTTTTACCCCTAGACCTATAAGGTTTTTGGAAACCTTATAGGTCTCGATTTCAGAAAATGTCCAGTAGTATGCTCAGCCACTCACTAATACCAAGTTTTTATGCAGAATAAACCGAACAACTTGCTGGAAAACCGTCTTTTGCTTTGGCTGACCATTGGAATTTTTCTGGCAGGAACTGCCTGTACCAATCGCTCCCTGAACAAGGGAAAAGAACCCAGCGAAGCTGTGGTCGGCCCGCTGACCATGT
>JBJXGO010000253.1:0-4719 GCA_046160345.1 Saprospiraceae bacterium | reverse complement strand
AATAGATTGAAAATCATTTGTCTATGCCAAAAGTCTACACCGCCCGGGAGATGTTCCACAAATACGCCGTCGATTATCAAAGCAAATACATGGAGCAGAGCATGTATCATCAATCCTTCGATTTGTTTTGCGATAGTATTCCGAATGAAAATGCCGAGATTTTAGAGATCGCTTGTGGGCCGGGCAATATCACGCAATATTTATTGAAGAAAAGACCAGATTTTAAAATACTGGGGATTGATTTGGCGCCAAATATGATCGAGCTTGCAAAGATCAACAATCCTGCCGCAGCATTTCAATTAATGGATTGCAGGGATATTGCCACCCTCGATAAGCAATATGACGGGATCATGTGTGGCTTTTGTTTGCCCTATCTCTCCAAAGAAGAATCCATACAGTTGATAAGGGATGCTGCTTTGCGCTTGAGATCGGGCGGAGTGCTTTATATGAGCACCATGGAAGATGATTATGGGAAATCAGGAATTCAAACCAACAGTGGCGGCGATCAGTTGTATATGTATTTTCATCAGGCGGATTATCTGGTACAGGCGCTTGAGGAAACCAGCTTCAATATTATAGCGATAAAGCGACAGAAGTTTGATGCTAATACCGTTGATCTGTTGATCGTTGCGCGGAAGGAAACAGGTGTTTTAGCGGTTTAAGGTCTTGTAACAAAAGTGCGGCACACCTCGAAGGTGTGCCACACTTTTCAGAACATTTCCGGGCAAATCAATCCATCTTCACCAGTTTTCTCAGTGCCCATTGTCCATTTTCCAACTGAATATTCAGCAGGTAGAAACCATTGGCAAGCCCCTTTATGTCAAGATCGTAGTTGGCAGCGTTTACCTGCAATGATTGAAGTGTCTGACCATTTACATTTTGCAATAAAATGGTTTTAATACCCTCGGATGACTGAATAGAGGTCATTTCCTTTGCCGGATTTGGCATGATACGAATGGTCGAACCTGCCGCCGGATCCGTTGTGCCAGTAATAGGGGCGCTCAATTTGAGGTTGTCCAACAGAACAAAATCGTCCTGATTCAAATAACTTGGATCCAGGCCCCAGTGTCCAATTTCCGTGTAAAATTTAAGGTCTAATTCTCCTTTGAAAAATGGAGGCAGGGCAAAGTTGTGGTGCTGGATCATACCCTCCGGCTGCCCAAAAATAATTTCATCCCCACTATCATTGCCCGTCCATTTTGCCTGCAACATGCTGCCGTACTGATAACTCGGGTTGTTGCGGAACTGCACCAAATCAAACTCGAGCCTGGGGGCTGGCGAGAACGAAAAATCAATGCAGGTATGGATGCTTGCATTGAGGCCCTCTGAGCCATCATAGTTGAATACACTTAACACATCGCCGCAACGGTGAAAATCGTTAGGGTCTTCTACCGAACCTGTGGCAGCGAAATAATTATTGTTTTGATAGGGCAAGGTTAAATTAAAAAAAGCAACCAATTCCAGATATCCGTCCTGGCCGTCATTTATTTCAAATTCATTCAAATAATTGGCCGTTATAGGCAAATAACTCTCCTGGGAATCATCTTGAAATACATTATTGAGCCAGTCGGGATCATTTGCATAAACCAGGGTAAATACCAGCGGTACCGTTGTTGTCGGTATATCAAAACTAACAAATAAACTGCCACCACCGATCATTTCATCATCCAGGAAATAGGGCGGGGATGCCCAAAAAGGATTTCCCAGGTCGTCAGCAGCTGTGAAACTCAAGCTGGTGCCGGCAGGAATAGGCTCACAGCTGTTGTTGGAAACATACATGCTCACAGCCTGAGTGGTTTCAAAGCATTTTGGCGGGCTTAGGAAAGCATATAATTGCAGGTCGTCAGATTCGAATTCAGATACAGAATAGGCAGCATAATCCGTGTTGTTGTCCTCATTTTCATCTACCAAATTCAAATATAGGTCAACGAATTTATAACCGGGCTCTATGGCTTGAAGCCAATCGTTTACCTGGATTTCAAATACTTCCCCGGGGTTGATGGGGCTGGTCAGGGGAACAACATGGTCGAAGAAAGGAGGGCTGGAAAAAGTTACACTGCCCATCATGGATGGGGTGTAGGCTATACTGCTCAAATTTGTAACTTTTGCAGTGATCGGGATAAAACCGAACAATCCGCAAAAATTTTCGGTAAAATAACCTTCCCCGGCAATGCTGAGGTCCAAAACAGTGCTAAGAACCCCTGGCAAGCCGACCGCTTTCCAGGCCTCTTTAACGGCCAATGCTTCCGTAGAGCCAGCACCAAAAGAGGCTTCTGCTACAGCCACGGTATATAAATAAAAGTCATTGTAGTTAGAATTTTCTATCAAAAAATTCTGATTGGCCTGAAATACGATTTGTCCTGCTTTGTCAATTCCCAAGGCGGGAACATTAAAGGCCGTGCCAACTTCGTTAATGCCTTGTTTGCCGTCCACCAGCATGCTGAACCACAGGTTGCCAATAGAACTGTTGGTGTGCACACCATTGAAGTCTTCCCAAAACAAACCCTTGTAATAAGCAGGCATTTCCACGCTGTTGGGATCGTCCATCACCCGGAATGGTTCAGCAGTTGGACTGAGCAGAAAAGAATGCCCGAGATCCCAGCTGAAATTTGCCGGGTCAGCTTTGCGCTCCAGCATTTTACCAAACATATCTGCCAGGCTTTCATTGATTGCGCCGGATTCTCCACTGTAAATCAGTTTAGAGGTATAGTCGATCATTCCGTGCGTGAACTCGTGCCCAACCACTTCCAGGGTTGTCAGAGGGCCATAGTTGCAGTCGCCGTCTGCAAAGCTGGCTGATTCTCCATCCCAGAATGCATTGGCAAAGTCGCCGATATGTACGATCACTTTAAGCGCTTTGCCGTTTCCATCCACTCCCTGCCAATTGTAGTCGGCGAGCATCATATCATAATATTCCTGCGTGCAATAATGGGCGTCCAGGGCGACTTCGTCCTTTTGGGGGTTGGTCAGGTCCCAGGTAGAAGAAGTGTTGGTAAAATTGCTGCCATTGTCGTTGTAAATAAAGATACCCTCGCCTCTGGTCGGGTCGCGGAGCACAAACTCCTGTGGCCCCAATGAATCTGTGATAATGTTTTGAGTGCCATAATATCTGGTTTTGGCTTTGCTGGGCACTCCTTCCTGCAAGATCAGCGGTAGGTTCAGGAGGATTTTGCCAGAGATCGCATCCACAAAATATCGACGTCTGTCGGCGGGCTTTGTGCTGTAAAGATCCACTTGATAGGCCAGCCGCAGATTCTCGGAGACCTTTGGGAAGGCAGGGTCAATAAAGCACAGTAGCGGTTCGACAGCCCTGGGGTCGTATTCTATGGCATTCATGGTTCGTTTGGCAAAGCTTATGGCGGTGGGAGCGTTGATTCCCGGTTTTGCGGATATGTTTGTTTGAGGGGTAAAATGGCCCGTGGCCAGCATTACTTTCCCGTCTGTTTCGTGGAGAATATATCGACTGCCAAAAATGGGCAAGCCCTCGTGAAATTGTTGGAATTTGAAGTGTTTGTTGCCGTTTTGGTCGGTATTTGTTTCGGTCAGCACCATTTTGGATGATTCGGAGATATGCATTTTCTCCGACATGACATCGAAATAATTCTGGTGGTTCAGACTTGGGTCGGTGTTTTTGTAAAAAGTGAAGGTCTTTACAAGGGAAGCGTTTGAAAGGCTGGTGTTTTGCCCGAAAATTTGGAGGGGGAGGCAAAAAAGGAATAGCCCCAGGTAGAGCAGAGATCGTAATTTCATAGAATTTAAGTGTTTAAAAATGTTCAGCACGAAAATACAGGGTTTTTTGACAGCGGTTTAATTTTTCAACACAATACACTCCACCCGTCTATTCGCCTGCCGGCCCTGTTCGCTGGTATTTTCTGCCACAGGTCGAGCTTCACCAAATCCTCTTGAGCGGAGATGGTCAGCCCTTATACCTTTGATTTCCAGATAGTCCTGCACGGATCTGGCGCGGCGTTCAGAAAGGTTCTGGTTGTACTCATCTGTGCCCACATCGTCGGTGTGGCCGCTGACCCCGAGTACTACCTCCGGAAATTTTTCCAAAAATGCCACGAGTGAATCCAATGCAGGCCCGGCTTCGGGCCGAAGATCAGCTTTGCCCGAATCAAACAACACCCCCGAACTGAAGGTATATTTTTTGTCTTTCAACAAGGCTTTTTCGATAGAGAGGGGTGGGGGAGGCAGATTTTCCAGGGCAATAAAAATATCGTCCACACAGAGGTAGGTCACCCGCTTTATTTTATCAATGGCTGCGCCCTGACTGGCATTTTTTATCTCGGTTTTTTTATGACCTTCTGGGGATAAATCGTTGGCTGTCACTTTATCCGCGAAAAAATTTCCCACCGTGAAATGCTGGAAGGGTTGATCGGGCACAAAGCTGGTAGACAGTTTGACCCATTGTCCATCGGTTTGGATAATTTCGGCAAAATTGACTTGTGGACGCAGTTTTGAGGCTGCAAGGTTGCTTGGAGATATCTCGTAGGGTTTAAAGGGCACCACGGAAAAGCAAAACCCAAGATTTCCTGAATGAACAGGGATCACAGGCGTTTTGGGACCATATACCTTACTCAAGTGGGCCTTTGCGATGTTGGAATCTGCCAGCACCCAGCATTCAAAGCGGTATTTCAGGCCTGGTTTGAGCGGTGCAGACAGTTTGCCTTGCACAAATTCATGAAAATCGCTTCGTTGGCCCACATCTTCGGCAGG
>JBJXGO010000252.1:0-15178 GCA_046160345.1 Saprospiraceae bacterium | reverse complement strand
GAAACCAACCCTACATCTTCCTCGCAAAAACCTCCGCCGCCCTCATCTCAAAATCCGGCACCACCGGAGCAGCGCTACATAGGCGGTCGTCTTTACAAATCATAACCGAAACCGGCGAAGTATAAATGTGTACCGTCTGCGTTTGCGGGAACAACAGCCAGACCACTTTCACGCCTGCCTCAAAGTATTCCAGCACTTTTTCTTCTACTTTCACACTGCGGTCGGTGGGGGAAATGATTTCGATGACAAACTCGGAGACTGACTCATCTTGCGCTTTTTCAATACGCTCCGAAGTCCAAAGCGAAAGGTCGGGACGGCGAAGTTGGAGTGGCAGGGTAACTTGATCTACCTCTGGGATTAATTCAGCGCCACTGGCATAAGCGGAAGTTTTGGAAAAAAAACGGCTGAGGTTTCGGACAATAAAAAGTTGGGCAGGATTCATATTGCTTGGCGTTTTGACGATTTCACCCTTTACAAACTCGTACTTGTATCCGTCCTCTCGGGTGGAATATTTGCGGCGAAACTCCTCCAGCGTAAGTTGGCGCGTTGCGGCTTTGGGCTTGGATGCGACCCCCGTTTTGTTGCCTTTTTGTGCAGGCATTGAAGCAATAGCAGTGGTTGAGGTCATTTTTGTGCGATAATTTTGTGCAAATTTAAGTAATAAACTCGATACGAACGAACCTTCTGTTTTTTAAAAGTAGGGGCAAGTCTAGGCGGTGACCTCAAATCGTCGTCTTAATACACCCCTGCAATTGCCCCTCCGTTTCAACGACAAACTCCTACCTTCGCGCTTCGTTTTCTCAATTGAAGTCTATCCATGCATTTTTCCCGTTTCGCGCTCCTCATAATCTTGTTCAGCTCCCCGCGTCTTTATGCCCAGGGTTTTGAAAGCGTTTTCCCCGGGCTCAATGGCTCAGAACTAATTGACAGTGTGGCCAGTCATTACCGCCCCGATTCGGTGTTGGACTATGCCAACTCTCGAGATACCTTGTACGCCAAAATCCTGGCCATTGACGACGACAGCCTGCGTTGTATCTACTCAGGCCACACCTTGTATCTTGACCCTACACAGGACCCGACTCAGTTCGTGTATCAAAACGGCGGCACCAATGGCATGAACACCGAACACGCCTACCCACAAAGCAAAGGAGCATCCGATGGTAATCCCCGCAGCGATATGCACCACATTTATCCTGCCAGGATCGCGGTAAATGAGGCGCGCGGAGATGCTCCTTATACAGATATTCCAGACAACCAAACTACCAAGTGGTTCATTGGAAATCAAGTGTTTACGAGTATTCCCTTGACGAATATTGACGCGTATGCGGAATTCAAAACAGGTCAATTCGAACCGAGGGAATCCGTAAAGGGCGACCTGGCTCGCTCGATTTTCTACTTCTATACCATGTACCGGGCTCAAGCCAATCTGGCCGACCCAAACTTTTTTGAACTTCAGCGCACCACGCTTTGTCAATGGGCCAACCAGGACCCGGCCGACTCTATGGAGTTGCGCAAAACCTGGCGCATCGCTCCTTACCAGGCAGGGAAACCAAATCCTTTCGTAATTGATTGCACCTTGGCGAGCCGCTGCTGGTGCCCGGGGGTGCCGCCGAGTTGTATGGTTGGTACGGATGCCCCGCTCACAACTTTTGAAGCCGCACTTCGGGTGTGGCCTAACCCTGCGTGCGAGATACTTTTCTTCCAAGTAAAAGCGGAGGGGCCAGCGACCATTGCGCTCCTAGACTTTTTAGGTCGGACTGTGATGCTCCAAGCAAGCTCAAATGGGGAGGGCTTTTTTCAAATAAAAGAATTGCCGCGTGGCGTGTACATTGTTGAAGTGCGCGGCAAAAACGTACGCCATTGCCAGAAAATAGGGCTGGAATGAATTGCGGCTTGGAGGTGTCATCTACGCCGTAGGGATAGGTGACATCTCAAAACCACGCCAAGGTGTCACTTTTCTCGTGCCTAAAAAACTATTTTTGCCTTTTCAAATCAAGTATCCCCTTACATACAGACCTCGGAGGTTTTGAAAACCTCCGAGGTCTAGTCACCAACCCACCATGCTCGACCTCCTTACCCAACTCCTCGACTTCATCCGCCACCTCGACGTCCACCTTGAAAACATCATGCGGGACTACGAACTGATGACCTACCTCATCCTGGCGCTCATCATATTTTGCGAAACGGGTTTAGTGGTCACGCCTTTTCTGCCAGGAGATTCCCTTTTGTTTGCTGCTGGCGCCATTACGGCCAAAACCGGGATTCTGAATGTCTGGCTACTGATACCGCTTCTATTTTGCGCGGCTATTTTGGGTGACAACACGAACTACTTTTTCGGAAAATACCTGGGCGAGAAAGTCTTTACCAAGGACTATTGGTTCATAAAGCGTAAATACATTGATCAGACCCATGAATTCTATGAAAAGCACGGCGGGCGAACCCTGATCATCGCCCGGTTTGTGCCTATCGTGCGCACATTTGCTCCCTTTGTTGCCGGTGTTGGCGACATGGCCTACCGCAAGTTTATTGCATATTGTTTGGCTGGCGGTATTCTTTGGGTGACCTCGCTGACCCTGGCGGGTTACTTTTTTGGGCAAATTCCGATCGTGAAAAACAACTTTGAGGTCGTGGTGATCGGGATCATAGGCATTTCGGTATTGCCGATTTTCGTGGAATTAATACGAGCGAAATTTCGAAAATAACCCAACTCCCAGCAAGTAGGACGCTCAACTGAATAGAAAAGCACTCTTTTTCAACATGAATTTTGAAAAAATGAACCTGGTACAACTCCTCTTTTGCCCTCTGTCATCGTTAAAACCAATAGCATTGAACAAGCGCCGATTGTTAAACCTGCTGCTGGTTCTGCTACTGCCCCTTGCAATCTCGGCACAGAACAAATTCTCTATGTCCGATGCGTTCCAGAAACGCGCAGTACTTTCCCCTACAAACCTTAAGCAGTTGCAATGGATACCTGGCACGGAGTCTTTTTCGCATGTACTCGGCGAAAACATGGTCGTGGTAAATGCCTTGGATTTGAAATCCGACACTATTGCTCTTTTGCCCAAACTCAATGAAGGACTGGTGGCGCTAGGCACTTCAAGTCTGCCTGTTTTACCCGCATTAAATTGGCTCGAAGGTGGCGATTTGTGGTTTCACACCGAAAAAGAAATTTTTACCTATGCTCCTGGAAAAGGACTTAACAGAAAAAACTGGTACCCTGCTGGTGCAGAAAACCTTGATATTCACAACAAAACCTTTGCTGCAGCTTATACCATGGGCAATGACCTTTGGGTGAACCTTGGCGGAAAAGAACTGGGCGTAGGAAAAAGTGAAGGCGATGGCTTCGTTTACGGAAAAAGTGTTCACCGCGACGAATTTGGCATTCACAAAGGCACCTTTTGGAGTCCCTCAGGGCGTTTTTTGGCATTTTATCGCATGGATGAAAGCATGGTGACCAAGTACCCGATCTATGCGCTGGATTCGATGCCTGCACAGGTACGCGAGGTTCGATATCCATACGCAGGGACAAAAAGTCACCAAGTTACCGTCGGCATTTTTGACACGCAGACAGCCAAGACCATTTATCTCCAAACCGGCTTGCCCGCGGAGCAATATTTGACCAATGTGTCCTGGACACCTGACAACAAATTTGTGCTCATTGCCGTGGTAAACCGCGCTCAGGATCATTTGTGGTTCAATCAGTATGATGCCGCATCGGGAGCATTTGTCAAAACCATTTTTGAGGAATCCTCCGATAAATGGGTGGAGCCTGAAAAACCTGCTGAGTTTTTGCCTGGTTCGACCGAACAATTCCTTTGGCAAAGCGAACGCGATGGGTATAACCACTTATATCTCTGTAACTTAACCGGAAAAACCGCCCGCCAGATCAGCAAAGGCGCTATGCCGGTTACTACATTTTATGGTTTCGATGCCAAAGGAGAAACCTGTTTTTATCAGGTAGCGGATGAGACGGGTATGAACCGCTATGTGTTTGCCGCTAACCTGAAAACAGGGGTGTTAACCCGCCTGAACGAGGAAGAGGGCACACATAATGCGCTCATAAACAGCACGGGAGAATGGGCATTGGATGTATTTTCCAATGCAGCCACGCCACGCCTGGTTTATCTTTCTCGTTGGTCTGATACGGTAAAACGCGAACTGATTTTCGGCGCAAAAAATCCGCTGGAAGGTTATTCTCTGGGGCTTACGCGTACTTCGACCGTTTTTTCAAAAGGAGGTATGCAGCTGAGCACCCGAATGATCCTGCCACCCGATTTCGATGCTAAAAAACAATATCCCGTGTTGGTTTATTTGTACGGTGGAACACACGCTCAATTGGTAACCAACGGCTGGCTCGCCGGTGCGGAACTCTGGATGCACCACATGGCACAGGAAGGCTATATTATTTTCACGGTGGACGGGCGGGGTTCTGCCAATCGCGGTTTTGCTTTTGAAACGGCTATCCATCGCCGGGTCGGAGATGTTGAAATTGAGGACCAATTGGCAGGGATTGAATACCTCAAAGCACAGACATTTGTAGATCCCACGCGCATCGGAATCTTTGGATGGAGTTACGGCGGCTTTATGACCACCTCGTTGATGACCCGCCCCGAATCAAAGGGCATATTCAAATGCGGTGTGGCGGGCGGTCCGGTCATTGACTGGAGAATGTACGAGATCATGTACACCGAGCGCTATATGGATACCCCACAGGAAAACCCGGACGGATACGTAAAAAACAGCCTTTACCAGTATATAGACAACTTAACCGGGCGGCTGCTCATGATTCACGGCAGTTCGGACGACGTGGTATTGTGGCAACATTCCCTGCGGTACATCCGGGAATGTGTCCGAAAGGGAAAACAGATCGACTATTTTGTATATCCGGAGCACGCGCACAATGTAATGGGGAAGGACCGGGCGCATTTGTTTGAGAAGATCGAGGGCTTTTTTAAGGATAATTTGTGAGGCGGAAGAATAACTTTTGGAATCAACAAAAGTATAGATACTGATAGCATCCGCTAGACTTTAAAACCCTACGCTATGAAACTATCAATTCAGTTACTCCTCGGCCTCGTGTTCCCGGCCATGCTCGCAGCCCAAAAGCGTTATTTCGATCCTGTGTTTCCTGAAGTAAAGTTGAGCACCAACGTTTGCTACGGTAAAAACATAACCATCATTCAACCAGGCCCATTTCCCCCAGAGGCCTCCCCTCAAATCTTGAAAATGGACGTGTACGAGCCATTGGGCGACAGTGCAAATGCCCGTCCGCTGGTCATTTTGCTCCACGGTGGAATCTTTCTCCCTCCGCTTCAAAATGGCACCTGCAATGGGACAAAACAAGATGGCGAAATCGTGGAAATAGCCAAACGTCTTGCACGAAGAGGATTTGTAGTGGCTGCGATGGATTATCGAATTGGTTGGAATCCGCTGGCAAATACAGAGATCGGACGCCGCTTCAGTTTTGTGAACGCTGTTCATCGGGCCGTCCAGGACAGCCGTACCTGCATCCGTTTTTTCAGGAAAAACCATGCAGAAAACAATCAGTTCCGCATTGACTCTGCCAAAATCACACTCTGGGGTACTGGCTCAGGAAGCTTCATTTCGCTCGCCTCTGCCACACTCGACGACGTGAACGATTGGGAGCAGCCGAAATTCCATATACCCAATTTTGGCCCGATGGTGCAGGATTCCATCAACGGCAACCTGGACGGCACCAGCGTTGGGCTTGTTCCGCCGGATTACCTTACTGGTCATGCCCAGGGCGATACCTTCTGCATCCCGAACCACCTGGGCTTCAGCAGCGATTTCGCTTTGGCGGTGAATATGTCAGAAGGATTATTGGATACTACCTGGCTCCAAAACAACGACGTCCCCATCCTTTCGTTTGCTTCTCCATCCGTCATTTTGGGCGGGCCGATCTCACAGGACCCATGCGGCATGCACTGTCTCGGTTGTGAGGGTTTCCCAATCCCTACACCGGTGCTTGGTGAGATTGCAGGAAGTTGCGTGATCCAGGCACTACAATCCCAACTTGGCAACAATGAAGTGTGGCTCAATGCTGTTTTCAGTGATCCGCTCAGCATCCATGCGTTGAGTATCAACAACGGGCATGAGGGTTTTTATCCATTTTGGGGCAGTTCGGAGCTTACACCCTGGGCCTTTAGTTCCATTCCCTGGCCGAATTTCAGCTGCGACACGAACTCTGTGGAGGCTGGCATTTACCTCGATACCGTGCTCGCCTACTTTGCGCCTCGAGCCTGTGCCCTTCTGGGCTTGGATATAAATTGTACTCCCGTAATTCCAGTAAATGAACCTTCCCCGATAAATTATTTGCTGGAAATTAGCCCCAATCCATCCACCGGAAAAACTCATATTGTTGCGACAAAGTCGATCTTTTCCTTGGAATTGTACGATTCGCTGGGGAACTGTGTTCAACGACGAACAGGCCTGAACACCCTTGAAATTTGGTTGCAACAAGAAAATTTGCCCAGTGGAATTTATTGGTTGAAAGCGTATTTTGAGCGAGGTATCGGCGTTTCTAAATTAATATGGGAGTAGAATTATATTGTTTTTACTGGATTGTTTCCTGGATTTTACTTTCTAAACATGCTTACAAGGCAAGGAAGTCTATTGGTCAAAATTGAAATTTCCAAGGGTTAAAATTGTAGATAATTACCATCCTTTGTTAGCAAGATTAATTCCGCTCCATCACGATCACCCAAAAAAGGCTTTTCGGCGCTGCCTGTTCAGGCGTTGGGTCCCAAGTGATCTTTGACTGCTTTTCTGTAATATCTACCACGCAAATCGGATGATAATCCTTTGGCAATCTGGCTACTATCTCCTTCACCAAGGGGGCATCTTTCAAGAACTCATATTGCGCTCCGGGCAGCACCACGAATCGTGGGCGACGGCCCCAAAGTTCTTCTCGGGTCTGTTTTTGAAATTGAGCACTACGGGCGTGATCTTGCACCACGCCCTGAAAAAACAGGTGGCTCAAAGCAGAAGGCCGATCGGCGTAAAGGAACAATTCCGGTTCTGAGCCGATAATGGCGATCGAGTCAGTTGGAGCACTTCGTTTTTTCAATTCCGCGCCTATTTCCGCCATTTCCTGAAAAGGGTTGTTGCCGTATGCGCGCCATTGGGTAGCCCGGTGATTTTCCCAAAACCAATATCCATGATGCGCCAGCAAGGGCCATAACACCGCTAAAGCCGCGACAATCCAGGCACCTTTGCCGTATTTGCGTAGTAAAACATCCAACCCCGCGATGGCGCAAATGACAAGCCAGGGCAAGGCCAGCACAAAATAATGTGGATAAAATGCGCCGCCCAGGGATACGCTCCACAGCGAAAACACCCATAGCCAGGCCAGCGCTCGTTGCTTGGGTTCATGACTTTGTCTGAATATTGCGATCAAGCCATACAGCCCCATGATCCATACCCACCACCAGTTCGCAATTACTTTTGGAAAATAAAAGTTGAAAAAGAAGCCCGCCCCTTTTGCCTCTGAACCGGCTAATTGTCCGGCTGAAATATCCACGGTCCAAAACCAAAAATCGTCGAAGCGACCTTGAACCGCAAACCATGCCGCGCTTAAACCAAGCGGTAAAAACGCTCCAAGCGCATACGAGGCGCCCGATATGACGCCCTTTTTAAGCGATTTTGATTGGTCCCGCCAGAAAAACCACCAAGCCAGGTAACAGACGCCAAAAAGTGCATAAAAGACGGCTTGTTGTTTGATCCAAATGGCCAATCCGGCGCCAAGTCCTGCCATAAATATCCAAACAAGCTGGGGAGTCCGACCATGTACGGTGCCTCGCCACAAAGCCCACAACCCGGCAATGGCCGGTAAGGCGCAAAGTTGGGTAGCATGGGCGGCAAAACCCAAAACCTGTCCGCTGGCGGCATAAAGGGCAAAAAGGCCTGTAGCTGCCAGGGCTCGGTCACGGCCTAATATTTCCCGCAGCCACCAAAAAAACATGGCCAGAGTCGCTACTTGCCAGAGCAAGGCACCGAGGTGGATGCCGGTGGGCTGTACGCCAAATAACCTTCCAAACAAACCATAGATGAGGTAAAGTCCTGGCAACTTATTGTCATACAAGTCGGTATATAAACGCTGACCCTCCATCAATGCCTGACCAATGTAGGCAAAAACGCCCTCATCGCGCTCAAAAGGGATGCCCAGCAGACGCAGGCGGGCAACCAAAGCAATGACCAACAAGGCGATCCCGATCCAGAGAAATGGCTTGGTTGGGATGTCTTTATTTGCATTGGTTAACATAGTGAATAATTGGTCTTAAAAATTTCATTTATATATCCAAGCAATGTTTTATCAGGCGAATTTTTTAGAGATGATTCTCTGTATTGGCTATAAAAGCCTAAAATTTTGTTCTCTGTATCCATGTCCAAAAGAGACAAGTCAAGCATCATCGCTTCGTTAAGGTCATTGGGCTCAAATTTTTGCAACCCATTACCATACTCTCTCCGGTTATCCTCAAAAATCACTTTTGCTACCTCCGTCAATAGATATGCAAAAAGGATGTCAATTTTTATTGTGTTAAATAAATTTGATTGAACAGGATAAATACAGTGAAAAGTTGTCAAGTTGGAAACCATTGCTTCATTTCTAACAAATTTTAGCCCGTTTCGATTAAATACAGAAACCCAGATAGGTGCCGGGAGGCGGTTTTCAAGAGAATACCAAGGGTTTCTACTTGCAGTTAGATACTTGGTATTGACGCCAACGTTCTCTCCCAATTCAAGATATTTTAAAACATTTCTGTCATTTGAGCCAAGTGCATTAAGTAAAAAGGCTTGTTTGTTATTATTAGCTAATTCTTCAAAATGGTTCTTTGAGAAAAAGTTGCTATTTACATCAATAGATTTGCAAATGCAAGGAAGTAAGTACTGGTGTCCAATGCCGTGTTCCATTGCCTTGTTTTTTGAAAAAGTAAAATACTCGTTAGCGCCTGTTGCAATTCCACGAACAACTTTTGCGACATTAGCAAATGGAATTAAATTTCTAAATTTAGTTCCATTTTGTACCTGGTAATATTTTCGCCATTTAAGTTCCGAGTTAAGTTCTGTTAAATTGTATGTAGTTTGTACAAAATCTACGTTTGGGTAATTTTTTATATAATCCTGTATGGTTATTAAGTCCTCAATTTTTTTAATATTTGAAAATTTGATTTTTTGATAATTCTGGTCATTTGAGCATAAAAGAATACAAGATGTTGTCAATGCATCATCAAACACATTTTCTTCAAAATCAACAATAATTATATGTCTAAGGATTTTACTTTTTATTAAGGCAGATTTTACCAGTTTGCCATAATCAGAGTTTAAAAACTCTGAAGGTATGATATAAGCAATTCTACCATTAAAATTTAACTGATTAATTGATTTTATTAGAAAAAGTGTGTAGAGATTTGTAAAACCATTGAATTTTATCTTTAATCTCTTTTCAACTTCATGAAGTATTGCTTTATTATCATAGTCGTGAAACTTAAAGTATGGTGGATTACAAATGATACCATCGTACTTATTGTCCCAATCGTTGTACATATAATCCTCTAAATGTATTCTAACATTTTGCTGGTCAAAGAATATTTCATTGGCATTTGAAAATATTGTTTTGTCAACTTCAAAACATTTTATTGTTAGGTCTGATTTTTTTGATAGCAAGATTCTGGAAAAGATACCAAGCCCAAATGCAGGTTCTAATACTGTATTAAGGTTATTGTATCCTAATAGCCAATCAGCCATTAATGATGCAATAGGCAAAGGAGTGAAAAACTGTGCATATTTTTTCCTATGCTCTAATGAAATTAATTTAGAGTACTCTTTTTCAATCTGGTTATCAACCCATGATGTTTCCTTTAGTTCAACCATTAGAATTCATTTGTTTTTATGCCAAGTACTTTATTCAGATTATCAAGGTCAAGATAGGCTGTTCCGCCCTTAAAAGTTACATAGAATAATAGTCTGCCCCTATCCATTTCCTTCCGAACACTTTCGTGAATCGGTTCTTCAACTTTTGAAGCGATAGGCGTTCCTGATTTCGAATTGATTTTGATGGTAGTTTTATTTTGATTCTTGGTATCTGTCTCAACTGAGAAAATCACGCCTTCGTTGTTTGGATCAGAAATTATTTCCAGAATTTGCTCAAAGGAAATCCCATAGACTTTGTCGAAAAACACCTGAAAATAAAAGTGTGGAATATTGAAGGTTTCAATCCATTTAAAAACGACCTTAACATCTTCGACTTTTGGCGTTATTGAAAGATAATCTCTTTTTTGGATTTCTCTAATTGCATTTTTTAGCACCCTAAAGTGACTTTTTAATTCTGACAATCTTTCGGTAGAACTCCAACTTGGGGCTCTGAAATCTGTTACAGAAAGTGTTTTTTGCGTAATACCATGCAAAATTTCAAGGTAACTTTGTCTCCCAGGGTGATTTAATTCTTGTTGAAATTTGGCCAAAATGAGGTCTCTTGTTTGCAATGCCAATTGGCTGAACTTTTCTGTCCTTATTTGCATCGACTCTTCATACTTGTCAATCAAAAAAGCACTCGACCTTACTTCAATTCCTGAAATAGCCTTCTTTACATATTCTGTGATTTGATGATGCGGAATTTGACTAATGTCGTACCCAAAATCAGGGTTGAAATCACCCCGTTGAAAAATAAGCAAGTCTGGTCTCTTGCCAATTGTGTCTAGCTCATTTTGAAACTCCTGATAAAAATCATCAAATCCATCTTCACCCGCAACCAAGTCATCAGATTTGCCATATTTTACTGCGACAAAGCCAGTTGATGTTTCATTGATTGCTCTAAAAATTAAGTTTTCAGCCCAATCGCCCTGTTCCTTATTAGTAATGAAATTTGAAGAAGCTTGGGTTGGAGTTCTTGCGGGGTCTCGTGGCAGCCCAAAATCAACTAATGTTGTTGGCACTGATTTCGTTAGTGCTCTTATTTTCTCGTAATATGTCATGGTCTAATTTGATAAGGTCAATCCAAGAAAGGTTTTCTAAACAAAATTACACCTTCCACAGCCTCAAAAACAACACTTCCAGCGCCAAAAACAGCAGCGCAAAAACCACGCACCAGCGCCAAAGCACGATACCCCGCTCCTGCTCATCCACCACTTGGCTGAAGTTGGCTTCGGCACTCGTGGCCAGCACGGTCATGTTTTTTGGCAGGCCTTCAGCAAGGATATCATCTGTCTTGAATCTCAGGTCGCTTTCCTTGCGGTTGTAGTTGAAGGCGAATTCTGCCAGGGTGCTGTCTCCTTGTAAACGAAGCTGGTACCAACCAGCATCCTGCAATTGAGTACCCGGAGTGAGCAGTACCCTGGAACCAAATATTCGCTGTTCTGGAATGAATTCAACGGACGGTGGACGGTGGACGGTGGAGGGTGGAGGGTTGGCGGTGGACGAAGAACCATCCACTGCACGGAGTTTGTAATTGGTTTCGCCACTGGCAGATACCTGGTGTTTGCTTTCTAAAACCTCGTCTTTGCCGATGGTATAGGCGATCTGACGGCTTTTAGTACCCGCGATGGCCATTTTGAAAAGCATGGGAACGAAGATCTCACCGTTTCGAACCAGGTCGCTGATCTGCTCATTAAGCGGTGCCGCGCTAAAATAAAGTGCGCCCTCGCCTTGCGGAAATTTGGAAAGCAAAGCAGAGCCGTCGCGGTAGCTCAGGATCTGTTCTCCCCGCGCCGGGGCTATTTTGAAATTGCCCTGGGTATTGGGTAATCGAAGGTTGGCGCTTTTATTCAGAAAAACATCGCGGAATACAAATTCTTCAGTATTGACCTGACTGGCCTGACGAGGAGTGGGCTCGTATGCGCCCAGGTTGCCGGCGGCAAAATTTTGCAGAAAAGCATTGTATGAATCCAAATCAGCGGTCTGGGTCGGGAAAGCCAGCACATTTCCACCGTTTTGACAAAATGTTTTCAACTCGTTGGCCAGGCCAGAGGAAATAGTGGTCAATTCGTTGAGTATGATAAGTTGGTAATTGGCAAACCTGGAATAATCCAGCGAACGTGCGTCTGCGTTGTCCAGATGGAAATATTTAGCGCCCAAAAAGGCGTTGTTCAGATATTTGTTGTCAGATAAACCATTGACAGCCAAAACATTAATACGCTCTGCAACATGAAAAGAGAGGTAATAATCATCATCGAACTGTATTGGATAATCCGTTACGGAAAGTCGGGCTTCATGCCAGCCTGCATGCAAGATCGTAAAGCTTACCGTATCGAGTCGACTGCTGCGGGCAGGTATTGATATCGCGCCAACAGGTTTTGTTTGACCATCATGTTGCAGGCTGAGTCGGAGGTCGGATGCCGCGTCATCGCTGCGGTTGCTCAGTTTTACAACCAGGTTGGCTGGTTGATTGAGTATTTGCACCGGATTTTCAAACCAGGCACTGTCCACCGATACATTGCGCTCCTGCACCGCCCGCATGGGTACGAGTTTGACATCTATTATTGTGTCGCGAAAGTTGGTCACATCAGCAATATTGGTCTGAAAATCACTGACCAGATAGGCGGTTTTGTTTTCCTGTTTGCCCGTATTGAAGCATTGTTGCTGGCGAATCAGCACCTTAGAGAGTTCGCGCGAGGCTGGGCTGTTGCGTATTTCTTCTATACGCGAGAGCGCGTCTTCCTTGCTGATCAAACGTTGGTCGCGACCTTCAAAATCATTGGTTAATATCTGAAACCTGTCTGCAAGGTTATACGCTGACACGATGTCGCGCGCGCGTTGTTTGGCGAGTTCAAGCAATGGTGCATCTTGAGACAATGCGTTCATACTAAAGGAGTTGTCCACAAAAATGGAGACTGCGCGCTCCCCTTTTTTAACCCCGGATGAAAGCGGGATAAAAGGCTGTGCGAAAGCCAAGACCATTGCAATAATTGCCAAACAGCGCATGAGAAGCACCATCAAGTTGCGCAGTTTTTGGCGGTTGCTGGTTTCTTCCTTTACCTCTTTGAGGAAACGGACGTTGGTAAAATATACCCTCTTGAACCGCCTGAAATAAAACAAGTGGATGATGATCGGGATGGATATGACCGCTATGGCGGCGAGAAATGCTGGGAAGAGAAATTGCACGGCGAACGGGAACTATGAACGATGAACTAAACAAATCAAAAGGCAGGGCCGTTGGTTTTTCAGGCGGCTTTAGAATAAGCACAAATAACGCTGCAAAAATAACGCTGCAAAAATGCGAAGGTTTTAGCGAACGGACTTTATTTTACCTTTGCCTTTGTACAAACTTTAGATAATGATGCAAAAAGAGCCGCCAAAACTTTCGAAAGTGCTTTTTTGGGACATAGATTTTACCAAAATCGACTATGACATGCGTGCCCGCTATGTCATAGAGCGAGTCGTGATGTATGGCAATTGGCAAGAATGGCAAGAGATAAAACGCTACTACGGATTGGAGAGAATCAAATTAGAGGCAATGCAAACGCGCTATTTGGATCCCAAAACCCTCAACTTCCTCAGTCTGTATTTTCAAGTACCAAAAGAACAATTCCGATGCTACATTTGGAAACAGTCAAACCCGACACTCTGGGACTTTTAAAAGAGTTGATGGCATTGCCAATGTTGTCGCCGTTCAATTTGGCTGGTGGAACCTCATTGGCACTACAAATAGGCCACCGAGAATCGGTGGACCTTGATTTTTTTGGAAGTCATCAAATCCCGCACGAAAATATCCTCAATGAAATCGCTACGATTTCTGAACCAACTGTGTTTACAAACTCACGTAGCATTTTGATTGTCAAGATGAAGGATGTTAAAGTTGATTTTGTGAACTACAAATATCTTCCAATCGGGCCACTTCTTGAAGTGGATGGTTTAAGGTTGCTTTCAATGCTCGACATCGGCGCGATGAAACTAAACGCCATCACTGGACGTGGCAAACAGCGCGACTTTTACGACCTTTATTTTTTATTGGAATATTTTGACTTTCATACTTTACTCGATGCATTTTCCCAAAAATATCCAGATGGCTCAATTTGGTTAGTAGCTAAAAGCATCACCTATTTTGAAGATGCAGAAGGCGATGAAATGCCCAAAGTTTTCAAAGATATTCCTTGGGAAGAAGTCAAACAAAAAATAAGAACTGAGGCCCTCAAAGCTTTCAAATAACTCCATGCAAGCATACCACGACCTCCTCCGCCACATCCTCGCAAACGGAACCAAAAAATCCGACCGTACCGGCACCGGCACCATTTCGGTATTTGGCTACCAGATGCGCTTCAATTTGGCAGAGGGATTTCCACTGCTGACCACCAAAAAAGTCCACACTAAAAGCATCATCCATGAGCTGCTGTGGTTTTTACAAGGGGACACGAACACCGCTTATCTTAAAGAAAACGGCGTGCGTATCTGGGACGAATGGGCCGACTCCGCTGGCAACCTCGGCCCCGTATACGGCAAACAATGGCGCTCCTGGGCCGCGCCCGATGGCCGTACGATTGACCAAATTGCAGAAGTTGTACACACCTTAAAAACCAATCCCGATAGCCGTCGCATCATCGTATCTGCCTGGAACCCAGCCGATTTGCCGCAAATGGCCTTGGCGCCATGTCACTGCTTGTTCCAGTTTTATGTGGCCAATGGCAAGTTGAGTTGCCAGCTTTACCAGCGCAGTGCCGATGTGTTTTTGGGCGTACCCTTTAACATCGCTTCCTACGCTTTGTTGATGATGATGGTGGCGCAAGTCTGCAATCTGGAGCCAGGCGATTTTATTTGGACGGGCGGTGATACCCACCTCTATGTCAATCATTTGGAACAGGTTGATTTGCAACTCTCGCGTAGTTTCCGCTCGCTGCCCACGATGAAAATCAACCCGGAAGTGCGGGATATTTTCGGGTTCAAATACGAGGATTTTGAACTGGAAGGCTACGATCCCTGGCCGGGGATTAAAGCGCCGGTGGCGGTGTGAGATTTAAAACTTAAACCCTATCCTATAGCAAAGAAGCAATTGATTCCGATCCCCTCCTGAGAACATGTGGGCGTACTCGCAGTCAAGCTCGCCAAAGAACCGCCAGAGGATCGGGTGCTGGATGGATGCACCCAATTTTGCGCCCAATTTGCCATAATTCTTACCGCCCCCGTACCCTTCCCCCCAGCCGCCATGATGTATGGCAGTATAATAATGCTC
>JBJXGO010000251.1:0-6150 GCA_046160345.1 Saprospiraceae bacterium | reverse complement strand
ACCGGTAATCCGTCGGTGGCACCATATTCTCTTTCATAGTGCGCGGCGAAAGCCAGCGATAAAGGTTTATCATCGAGCCGGCTTTATCATTCGTGCCGGAAGCGCGTCCACCACCGAATGGCTGTTGACCCACCACCGCCCCTGTGGGTTTGTCGTTGATGTAATAGTTGCCCGCAGCGTGACGGAGTTTGTCGTTGGCCAATGCGAGCGCGGCACGGTCGTTGGCAAAAATGGCCCCTGTGAGCGCATAAGGCGAGGTTGCGTTCAAAATATCAAGGGTTTTGGAATACTCCTTATCCTCGTACACATAGATCGTCAACACCGGCCCAAAGATCTCCTCACACATCGTGACATACATCGGGTCTGAAACTTCCAGCACCGTTGGCTCGATGAAATAGCCCTTGGATTTGTCAAAATTGCCGCCTGCGATCACTTTCACTTTGTCCGATTTCTTCGCTTCGATGATGTAGTTTGAAATTTTGTCGAACGCCTTTTCATCAATGACCGCGTTGACGAAATTGCGGAAATCTTCCGTGCTGCCCATTTGCATACTTTTCAAATCGGCCAGTAGATGGTCGCGCACATCTGCCCAAATGCTTCTTGGAACGTATGCCCGCGAGGCCGCGGAGCATTTTTGTCCCTGAAATTCAAACGCCCCCCTGCCTAGTGCCACTGCTACTGCTTTTGGGTCAGCGGAATTGTGTGCCATCACAAAGTCCTTGCCGCCCGTTTCGCCCACAATGCGTGGGTAGGAATGGTAGTTGGCAATGTTTTCGCCGATTGTTTTCCAAATTTGTTGAAAAACGCCCGTGCTTCCGGTAAAGTGAATGCCTGCAAAACTGGGATGTTTCAACACCACATCGCCCATAACCGGTCCGCTGACATACACGAGATTGATCACGCCCGCTGGCAATCCGGCTTCTTCCAGAATTTCC
This sequence comes from Saprospiraceae bacterium, assembly GCA_046160345.1. Classification (GTDB taxonomy): domain Bacteria; phylum Bacteroidota; class Bacteroidia; order Chitinophagales; family Saprospiraceae; genus M3007. Next base: position 5,215 of record JBJXGO010000251.1, on the reverse strand, counting down.
ATTATGATGGAGGCAGAATAGATCTGCGACTCGGCGGGTTTCCAGACCGCCACATTGCCCAACATGGCCGGCGCGGTGGGCAGGTTGCCCGCAATGGCCGTAAAGTTGAACGGTGTAAGTGCAAAAACAAAGCCTTCAAGCGGACGCCAGTCGGTGCGGTTCCACACATTCCGCGAACTGACTGGCTGTTGTTTGTATATCTCTTGCATGAAATATACATTGTACCGCCAGAAATCGGCCAGTTCGCAGATGCAGTCAATTTCAGCTTGATAAGCGTTTTTGCTTTGGCAGAGCATAGTGGCTGCACACATTTTGGCGCGGTAGGGGCCTGTGAGCAAGTCTGCTGCGCGAAGGAAAATGGCGGCGCGCTCCTGCCAGGGCATGGCTTCCCAGGCTGGCTTGGCCGCTAGAGCTGCGTCAATGGCAGCTTTTACATGGCCTGCATTCCCTTTTGAATATTGCCCCAGAACATGAGTCCGCTCATGCGGCGGGTGCATGGCCTTTTTTTCGTCAGAAAAGACATGTTTTCCGTCAATATACATCGGAACGTCTTTTTGCTGAGACTTTGCTTCAGCGAGTGCTTTTTTCAAGGCGATTTTTTCGGGAGAACCAGGAGCGTAGTTCCAGATAGGCTCGTTCACGGGTGCTGGGACGGTGAATATAGCGTCTGTCATGTATGGGTGGTTATTTGTATAACTGGTTATTGGGTGATATGAGGGCTCAGCGGCTGCACTTTGGTTATTTGCTGAAGTAGTGAGAGAAAAAAGCGGCGCAAAGGTAAAAACAGCGACTGGGAAGGGCGCATTTTTGACAGATAATAAGGCAATAAATTCGGCCTACATTTCAAACCGCAAATGCTTCACCGTAGTACCATGGTTCATTAACTGCTTGAGGGAATCCACACCGATTGAGAGATGGATCTTGGCAAATTGAGTGGTCACTTCTTTGTCGCTTGCTTCTGTTTTGATCCCATCGCGTGTCATGGGCATATCGCTTACGAGCAGGAGGGCCCCTGCGGGCATTTGGTTTTTGAATGCAGCCACAAAAATCGTGGCCGTCTCCATATCAATAGCGATGCAACGCAGGTCGCGGAGTTTAGCCTTGAAGTCTTCGCGGTGTTCCCACACACGCTTGTTGGTTGTATATACTACGCCAGTCCAGTAATCACGCTCGTGGTCCCGAATGGTCGTGGACACCGCCTTTTGCAGCGCAAAGGCAGGCAAAGCGGGCACCTCAGGCGGCAAGTAGTCATTGCTCGTTCCCTCGCCCCGGATGGCTGCGATAGGCAAAATGAGGTCGCCGTTGTGATTTTTTCTGGTTTTTAGCCCTCCGCATTTGCCTAAGAACAACACCGCCTTGGGCTTAATGGCCTCCAATAAGTCGATTACCAGACCAGCATTTGGGCTTCCAATACCAAAGTTGATGATGGTGATGCCTTCGGCTGTGGCAGCTTGCATGGGGCGGTCAAGGCCATAAATGGGTACTCCGTGTTGTTCCGCGAAGTCCTTAACGTAGCCGCCAAAATTAACAAGGAGGATATACTCGCCGAACTGGTCAAGGGAAAGCCCGGTGTACCGGGGCAGCCAATCTTTCACAATTGTGGCCTTGGATTCTTTTTCAATGGCAAAATTTTCTTGCCACAACTGGTCTAATTCGGCTTGGGTAATTGAGCGAGCAGGCTGTTCATTTTTCATACAATTGCTTTTTCAGTCACAAAAGTCCTTTATATCCTACATATTGAATAAAAAATCTTTAAGCACAAAGCTTGGTTTGCTTATGCGGCGGAGCCGCCCCGTATGTACGGAAGCGGCTCTTTCACCAACTAAAATTCCAATTGGAAAGTTGTTTTAGATAGGTGTCGCTTGGCTCAGTGATTTGGGTGATCTGCTCACACGCCGACTGGTATCATAACCGGGTTTACTTCAATTTGCCTCACCAAAAGGATCTATTGACAAACGCGGTGGTCATGATCTTCCTTGAAATAAACCAACTTCCCAGCGGTGTTAAACTTCCAAATCTGGATAAAATTCGCGCTGCAAGTTTGGCTGGTAGCAAAATCTGTAAAAGTCAGATTCCCATTCACCGTGACCACATCGCCTGATTCATAATAATCCAAAGGATTGATGGCCGTGGGTTGACCCTTTGAAGAAAGATCTCCCAGAAATGCCATAAAGCCGTCATTTCCAGTGTAAACTTTTCCAGGATTGAGAATCTGGTTGCCAGTAATGTCGAACACACAGTTAGCATCGCAGTTGTTTAAAAAAGATGGGATATCTCCGCTTCCAAAATAGGCAAAAAGTTGCTTTACTATTTCGGTGTTATTGGTCTCAGGTATAGGAGATTCCTCCTTATCACAGCCGACCATTGCAATGGAAAGGGCTAGTAGGGCAAAAAGCGACGAAATTGAAAGAATATTTTTCATAATGTTGACTTGTTAATTTAATGAATAATGAAGAAGAGCGATCATTTGCCTGCCCCAGGCGGAGGTACTACACCGAGTTGGATCATTAATCCCATAATGTCCATTACGACCCAGTTTTCTACAATTTTGCCGTCTTTTACCCTCCAAATATCCATATATTCCACATGGACTTTTTTGCCAGTTGGCGGGATTCCCATGAACGCGCCGGTTTGTGTGGCTTCCCAGAAGGCATACGTGAAGACCTTGTCGCCTTCTTCAAATTGTTGAACCCGGGTAACCTTGATGTCAGGAAAGCCTGCGAACAAGCCCGTCATGCCGCCGATGAAGGCCGCTTTGTTGTTGTTGCCGGGTGCGGGAAAATGGTGGCTCACAAAATCATCGGCAAGCAGTTCGTTCAGGATCGAAACATCATGTGTCCCGATCACGCCATCAGAAAAACGGTTTTCCAATTTGGCGGCGCCTGATGATTTGGCGGCTTCGGCTTTAGGGGTTTGGGAGGTGCAGGATATGGCCGATAGAAGGCAAACTGCAAGGCTGAAAAGATTCAGATTTTTCATTTTTAAAAAGTTTTAGTTAGTGAATGAATAGAAAAATTTGATGGGACAAAGGTGTTGGCCTTGCCCAGTGCATTTCATTCACCTAGGTTAAGAAAAACGGGGGGGCGTCATCGGGTCATTGATCGTCATTAGGTCATGCCCCAATGACTAAATTACCGCTCTCGCATTGCGCGTTCCGCCATTTGTTTGCGGATACGGCTCAGGCTCTGCGGTTTGATACCCAGGTAGGAGGCGATAAAGTGCTGTGGGACGCGTTGGAAGATATCTGGGAAGCCATCGAGCAGTTTGGTATAACGTGACTCGGCGGAGTCGGAGCGTTGACTCATCATAGTCTCGAGCCGGGCATCGGTGGCTTTAGCATGTCGAATTTTGCAGTATTCGTCAAAAGCGGGGATCTCAAGGCGCACCCTCTCGAAGTTTTCTTTGGTATAAAGGAACATTTCGCAGGGTTCGATCGCTTGTAGGTTGAACGAGCTTGGCAGGCCGATGTAAAAACTGCTCAAATCGCCGATCCACCATTCTTCAATGGCAAAATAAACAATGTGCTCTTCCCCATTTTCGTCCAGACGGTAATAGCGCAAACAGCCTTTGTTCACGAAGCCTACGTATTTTGCCACTTGGCCTTCCATAAACAGGTGTTCCTTTTTTTTCAATTTGGTCACCCGGGCGAGCTGAAGCATTTTTTCTGTCTCGGCTTCGGTAATGGTTACCGTTCGGTTCAGGTTTTCTAACAATAAGGCATGGAGCGCCATGAGAGACAGGTATTTATTTGGGTAAAATTATGGAGCGGATTCTACATTTGCAAATGCTAACAATTTAAATATCAAAATATGAAAGCCAATCTTTTCAACCCGGGCACACAACAATCTATTCTGGAAAGGATCCGGCAATTTGGGCCAGACACACCCAGGCTTTGGGGTAAAATGACCAACCAGGAGGTAGTATGCCACATGGCCGATCCTTTTCGCGATGTGCTCCATATTCGAAATTCTAAACCGGCATTCCCCAGACTTCTTCAGCCTCTTTTACGACGGATGGTCTTAACAGAAAAAGATTGGAAACCCAATACCCCCACGCTCCAGGTGTATCGTCAGGGCGAGGGAGGGGGTGGTACACTGCCCACCAATTTTGAAGCCGACAAAGCAACCCTGCTTGATCTGATTGCAAAGTTTTGTTCAATGGATGAGCAGTACAAATTTGCGCCACATCCAGGCATCGGTCAGCTCAGCCGGGAACAAAACGGGTTTATGATGTGGAAACATACCGATCACCACCTCAGGCAGTTTGGAGTTTGAGTTGCGGGTTTTAGAAAATGCCCGGCTAAATTTTACGAAATACACCAAATTCAAAAACCATCCTATCTTTCGCCCCACGAATATTCAAAACTAAAACTCTATTTGTATGGCAAACCTTTGGGTACGCAAACCACTCTCTCAACTTTTGGCCCAGGCCGGAGACTCTGAAAAAGGCTTGAAGCGAACGCTTGGCGCCTGGAATCTTGTAGCGCTCGGTATAGGGGCTATTATTGGCGCTGGACTTTTTGTACGCACTGCCGCCGCCGCTGCAGAGGCTGCCGGGCCTTCAGTTACACTTTCATTTGTTGTGGCCGCCATCGGGTGTGCCTTTGCCGGACTTTGTTATGCCGAATTTGCGGCTATGATCCCCATTGCTGGCAGTGCATACACTTACGCCTACGCCACTATGGGCGAATTGGTGGCCTGGATCATCGGCTGGGCCCTGATCATGGAATATGCCCTTGGCGCGGCCACCGTTTCAGTAGCATGGTCTGAATATTTAAATAGTCTGTTGGGCATGTCCATACCCTATGAATGGTGCCATGGCCCGATGGAAAATGGCATCATGAATGCTCCTGCCTTGGTCATCCTGCTCATACTTACCTTGGTGCTGATAAAAGGGACCCAGGAATCTGCCACGCTGAATGCGGTTATTGTAGCGGTTAAAGTATCGATCGTATTGATTTTCATTGCAGTAGGCTGGCAGTTCATCAATCCTTCCAACCACACCCCCTATATGATTCCAGAAGGGACTCCTGGTCATGAAGGCTTGTTTAAGCACGGCTGGGGCGGTGTGTTGGGCGGTGCGGCCATTGTCTTTTTTGCCTTTATCGGGTTTGATGCAGTTTCTACCGCTGCCCAGGAGGCAAAAAGACCAGAACGCGATATGCCCATCGGTATTTTGGGTTCGCTGGCAGTTTGTACGGTGCTTTACATACTAT
>JBJXGO010000250.1:0-3055 GCA_046160345.1 Saprospiraceae bacterium | reverse complement strand
TTCGATTTCTGATAGGGGCCACCGTGCATCAAACTTTTTTCAGGATAGTCTGTCGGGATGCTCCGAACGCCAGGCGAAACTCAGGAGATAAGGCGCAAATGTGTGGGTCACTGAACCAGTCTTGTGCTCGAAAACCTAAGCAGTGAATAAGCATGTAGAAGGCGTTGCGACGCTTTGTCCGGACGCGGGTTCGAGTCCCGCCAGCTCCACTTCACCCGCCATAGCGCCGCCGTCAGGCGGTGCGACGGCGGGTTTTTGTTTATGCCCTCCTTCGCCCTAAACGGGCTTCGGCGGGTAAAGCGGGTTTTTTGTTCATACCCTACCCTCCTTCGCCCTAAACGGGCTTCGGCGGGTAAAGTGACGGCGGGTTTTTTGTTCACCGAATTGCCGTCAGGCGGTGCGACGGCGGATAACAGTATGTTCTCCCCACCCCCTTAAAAAAAGGACACTACTCATATCTTTGAGCGTTCTAAACTTTGGTAGGATCAGCATTTGAAACCTGCACTTAGAAAGAGTACACATTTTCGCCGTGCTTAGTTTTGTTTCATTTTTATCCAAAACTTAAGGTCAGCGTTGCGATTGTGTCTTTTGACAAAGCGCTATAATTTTTGTTAAATCATTGATAATCAATTATTTACAAACAAAGATTGCTGCTCGCAGGGGCACTTGGTCAAAAGGACACAAGCGCGGCGTTGGGCATGGGATTTGGGGTAAGTGAGCGGGAAAACCAAGCGAGGCAGCAAAAATCTTGCATAATGTTGCCTAATTAGGTACCTTTGCTGTAAATATAACCATGCCGGAAATAGTCCGAATTTTTGGAATCCGTATCTGTATTTTCAGTCGCGACCACCTGCCACCCCATTTTCACGCATTCTACGGTGAGTATGAAGCATTGATTGACATTCGGGAAGGAGAGGTAATCGCGGGCGCGTTGCCCCGCCGGAAATTGCGCGAAGCCCTTGAATACCTTGCCGACAACCAGCAAGACCTTTTGGAAACCTTTTATCAGTTGAACCCAACTCTAAGACAGTAAGGTATGAAACCTTTGCCAAAAATTTCCCGGATTATCGGGGTTGAGCCATTCAAAATCACCCTGCTTTGGAACACTTCCGAAATAAGGTTATTGGACTTTGCCCCGCTTATCAAGCAATGGGAAGCTGAAGGCGATAACAAAATGGCCGCACTTCGGGATTGGGAAACCTTTAAGCAGGTCGCCCTTTCTGAAAACCGCACCCTATGCTGGCCAAATGTGCAGGTTTCTTTCAGCTATAAAGGCGAAGCCCACACAAGTCCCCTGGAATTGGACGCACTTGAATTGTACCGCCAAAGCACCTTGGTCAAAAAAACAGGAGCGGTCAATGTGGGTGCAATGCTTAGGGTGGCACGAGAAGCAGCGGGGCTTTCGCAGGCGGATGTAGCACTCAAAAGCGGAACTACCCGCAACTATATTTCGCGGATTGAAAACGACAAATCAGACATTCAGTTAGAGACCCTGCAAAAAATTGTGGAATTGGGTATTGGGGGGGAAATTGTGGTGCGAATTAAATCGCCCAAGGCTGTGAAACGCGCACATTCGGTTTAAGACCGGGCAAAAAGAGCACGCGGTTTATATTGAGAAAATAAGGTAAATAATTGGAGACTACAATCAGATGCAAAGAGGTTATAAACAGCAAACAAGCGACCTATTCAAGGGCTAAAATCAGATTCAATAGGTACTCTGCAAATTCTCTGGAGAGCCTAAATTTGTCGTGGCCGTAGCTTAACGCACCAAGCGTTTTTGAGGTTGGCGTAATATTCTTGTCAGGGTTGGAGTTTAGAAATTCGGACACAAGACCGTTCAAAAACAAGTCAAAAGATGCCCAATTTCGGCCATAATTAGGGGTTATGTTTTGACCATCCTTAATCCAAGGCCACCTCTTAATCCATTCTTCCCTCTTTTCCTGTTCCGGGTTAGCCTTTCTGGTTGGAGAAAACACCCGGTAAACTGATAATAACTTACCCGCTCCAACACCATAGCAAATCACAATATCACCGATATTAACACTTTTGGGTTCTTTTGCGAAATGTAGGGGGTAAACAGCATCGTCAAAAGTGCGGTCTGGTGTAACAGGATTTCCCGTTACCCCAATCGGTTTTAACCAAATCGTTGGGTTGGAAGAAAGCAAGTCCTTTATGTTTTCCCCTTTCATATCACCAAGTAAATCTAAGGTTTGGTTTTCCAAAGCCGGGGCTGGAGATATTTTAAGATGACCTTCAACCCTATCCTGCCAGCTTTGCAACTGTTCTTTGGTTATATCAGCAAATTGGATGCTTTTTCTAAGAGAGCTTTCCAAAGATGTTATTTCATGAAAATCATAAATTTCTACCCCCCATTCATGCCACTTTACCAAACCGTTGTTCGTAAAATTGGCTGAAGAAATAATGGCTACCCTTTCCCCATTTGCCTTTTTGAAAAGGTAAATTTTACCATGCAAACTATTGTTGAGGGAAATGCTGCATCGGGTGTTTCCAGATGACACCATTGGCACAGTAAAGAGGGAAAGTAGGGATGCAATCTTTGGCTTTTGTTCAAATGCCAGTGTCGGCATGGTTGTGATTAGGTCAAACCGTTTCAAATCATTCGTATTGACAGCGGAAAAAAATCTGCTAAAATCGTTCATCAGGAACGGGCTGGCAACTAAGACTTCTTCACTCGTTTCAAAATGACTTTGTATTCTTTCTAAGTGCCTTTCACTGGAAACAAGATTATCGAGGAGCGTGTAATTCATAATAATTTCCTTCATTAAGTTAGGAGTGCGAAAGGTAGGTTACACATTTGTAACCTGTAAATCTAAAAGTATCGCCTATTCGACAATTTCATAACTTTGCTTCCGACCGTGTTGCCCGGTGTTTGACCGTCAATCATTCTTTGCAAGGGCAACACGGTTTTTTCAAACCAGCGTATCAGGCGGCAAACGGATAAACAGGTGGTGTAAAAATTCAATTTTTTACACCACTTTTTACACCACCTTCAAAAAACAATCGCACAAATAATTGATAATCAATTATTTAAAGT
>JBJXGO010000249.1:0-8920 GCA_046160345.1 Saprospiraceae bacterium | reverse complement strand
ACGAGTCCGCCAGGAGATTGTCAAATCATCCTACTTGAAGAAAGAGGTATTGTCTTTTCTATGCCTGATTTTGGATCTAAAACCCACGGATTTCAAATGCTTTACGAAAACACAGTCGCTGCCGACATTGTGGCCATGAAACTCAACGCTATTACCAGAAGGAGCACAAAAAAGGATTTCTTCGACATCGCCGAACTGCTCGACCACTATACATTGCAGGAAATGCTGCAGTTTTTTACCGATAAATATGCCGCGACGGATATTGGATTTGTCGTTCGTTCCCTTACCTATTTTGAAGGGGCGGAAACTTCAAAAGATCCGATACAGCTGAATAAAATGGATTGGAAACAAGTCAAAATGAAAATTCAACAGGCGGTGAAGGATTATTGGCGTGGGTAAAGTGGTAGGAGGAGCGAAATTTGTTCATTTTGGCGTGTACCGACCGCTGAAGCAATTCATGCAGCAAGTCGGTAACCTGGTGGCACGAAAAAAGGCACCTAATCACTTGTCTGAATGCAAATCAGATTTGCTCATGGCGATAAATTACTGTATCCCCGCCGAACTTCAACAACGCTTTGAAGCCCTGAGCGTAAAATGGCAGTCAGGAACCTTGTCAGTTGACGAGCACGCTGACATGCTCCGACTCGTTGATCAACTAGAACAAAAACATGCGGAGCGCCTGGAAAAACTACTTGACCTCGCTCAATTGCGCGGAGTTCCGCTCCAAACGCTGATGCGAGATCTTCAACTGGTACAGCATGCCTGAACGGCTGAATCAGCCTACAAATCAACCGGATACAAAGCCTCTCGGTCCTTTTCAATCAGTTGCTTTAATTCTTCCACGCTGGGCAATTGAACCAAATATTTGCTCACAAAAATTTCCTGTGCCAATCCTGCCGTAGCGTATTCCACCAGAGAGTTATTTTTGTCTGCACATAAAACAATCCCTACTGGTGGATTGTCCTTTTCGGTCATTTCATTTTTGCGGAAATAGTTCAGATACAGATTCATTTGCCCGGCATCGGCATGATCAAATGTTCCTACTTTTAAATCAACCAACACATGACACTTGATGATCCGGTGATAAAAAACCAGGTCAATGTGATAATGCTTGTTGTCAAAGGTGATACGTTTTTGCCGTGCCTCAAAACAAAAACCCCTGCCTAATTCTATCAAAAAATGCTGTAAATGTGTGATGATCGCCTGTTCTAATTCGGTCTCTGAATATTCAGATTTTTCTTCAAGTCCCAGAAATTCCAGCAAATAAGGGTTTTTGATGATATCCGCTGGCGTTACAGATATTGTATCCTTTACTTTGCCAATGACCGATTCTTTGTTCGTTGACAATCCCGTGCGCTCAAACAACAAGGTGCTCATGGCTCGCCCCAATTCGCGGACAGACCAATTGTTTTTGATCGCCTGTACTTCGTAAAAGGCGCGTTTAAGGGGATCATCTGCTTTTACCAATTCAATAAAATGAGAAAAACTGAGCCGGGAAAGCAAGGTATCCGCTGGAAAAGAATGACTGTCCACTGCTTGGTTTTGGATGGATTCCAATTTTTTCAACATGCTTAAAAATGTTGTATCCAATTGATAACCAGTGCTTTGCAATTTTGCAGACACTGTCTGCAAAATCCAGGGATAGGCTAAATAAAAGTCTTTGAACAGGTATAAATTCCGCTCACCAGCACCTTTTATTGACGAAAGCCGCCTACCTAATTCCTTAAAAAGCCCAGTTCCATACTCCGCCCTATCCTCCCCCTGCTGCTCATATTCAACAATGTAAAACCCAATCACCCAGTTTCGGATGGTAAGTGCTACGTTTGCCTGCTGCACGGCAAACCGTTGTGTGTACTCGTGCGTGGTTTGAATCGCGGAGATAAGTTCTGTCAATTGCATATTTTATCTGATTTTTGTTGGAAACAAATATACAACATTTAGTTTTAAATAAAAAATTAATTGTTGTTTTTTATTGCTACCTACCGCTGGCGCAAAGGCTGCAAGACTTGTGCCTCCAATTCGCGCCGGTTCTACCGGCCAACCCAATCTCTTTTCCTGTAATATTCCCTTGTCCAGGTGTCAGAAATCCAATACCTGGTTTGCCTCTGCACAAAAGGCGAAAAGGATTGAAATAGAAAAGGCGCCCGATGGAATTTGGCGGTTAAGGGCTTGGGGGTGGGGTGGGTGAAACATTAGAAAAACTGCCAAGTTTTTTGCCATGCCAAGGAAATGGGGTATCCTTGCACACGCAATAATCAATTAACCCCCGCCCACCGATAAACATGCTCGACAAAAAAAACCTTTCCGAACGAGACATCTGTACCAAATACATTACCCCAGCCATAGAGCAAGCGGGCTGGAATAGATTGACTCAATTTCTGGAAGAGGTTTCTTTTACCGATGGCAAAATTTATGTGCGTGGCAAACTGACCGCGAGGGGAGAAAAAAAACGCGCTGACTATATTCTCTACTACAAGCCCAATATTCCCATTGCCATCATCGAGGCTAAGGACAATAAACATTCTGTGCGATCAGGTATCCAACAAGCTTTAAACTACGCGCAGATCCTCGACATTCCATGTGTGTTCAGCAGCAATGGCGACGGCTTTTTGTTCCACGATCGCACCGCCACCGATGGCAACATCGAAACCGAGCTCTCCTTATCCGATTTTCCTTCCCCTGAACAATTGTGGGAGAATTATAAAAAGCACCGGGGAATCACTACTCCCGAAGCAGAAAAAATCGCTGCGCAGGATTACTTCTTTGACGGCTCGGGCAAAAAAGCGCGATATTATCAGCAGATAGCCATCAACAGAACGGTGGAAGCAATTGCAAAAGGCCAAAATCGAATTTTGCTGGTAATGGCTACCGGAACCGGAAAAACCTTCACGGCCTTTCAAATCGTGCATCGCTTGTGGAAAGCAAAAGCAAAAAAGAGAATTCTGTTTTTAGCCGACCGAACCTCCTTGATTGATCAAACAAGGCGCAACGACTTTAAGCACTTCAAAGATAAGATGACGATCATCCGAAAGAAGGTCGTTCAGACTGGTGACAAAGAGTACTTGGTCAACATGCGGAAAAGAGGGATTGATTCTTCAGATAAAGCCTTTGAAGTGTTTTTGGGTTTATATCAAGGTTTAAGCAACAACGAACCGGGCATTGAAGACGCTTACAAGGATTTTACACCCGACTTTTTTGATCTCATCGTGGTGGACGAATGTCACAGGGGCAGCGCGAAAGACGACAGCGCATGGAGGGAAATTTTGAGTTATTTCAAAAACGCTACCCATATAGGCCTCACTGCTACACCTCGCGAAACTAAAGAGATAAGCAACAGTGAGTATTTTGGTGAACCGATTTACACCTACTCCCTGAAACAAGGCATTGACGACGGCTTTCTCGCACCCTACCGGACCATAAAAGTCACGTTGAATATTGACGCCGAGAACTGGCGACCCGAACGTGGCAAAACGGATAAAGACGGCAATCTTGTGGAAGACCGCATCTACAACCGCAAAGACTTTGATCGTCACATAGTTATTGATGAACGCACAGATACCGTCGCCAGAAAAATAACCGAGTTCCTGAAAGGTTACGACCGCTTTGCCAAAACCATTGTCTTTTGTGTCGATATTGACCACGCAGAGCGGATGCGCGGCGCTCTTGCCCGGCACAACGCCGATTTGGTGGCCGTCAACCACAAATACGTCATGCAAATCACGGGCGACAACGACGAAGGCAAGCGAGAGTTGGACAACTTCATCCTTCCGGAAGAAAAATACCCCGTCATTGCCACCACCTCCGAACTGATGACTACTGGTGTGGATGCCCAAACCTGCAAAGTGATCGTCCTGGACAGCGAGATCAAATCCATGACCAAGTTCAAGCAGGTCATTGGGCGCGGCACCCGCATCAATGAAGAATACGGCAAACTCTATTTTACCATTCTCGACTTCCGAAATGTCACCGACCTTTTTGCAGACAAAGACTTCGACGGTGATCCTATTCGTGTCAAACCTGTATCTGAAGACACTGATTTGAGCCATATTATTGAGGAGGAAGAGATGGACACAAGCCCCATTGTGGATGAGGTATCTGGCGAGGACCTTTTGCTGTTAAAACCACCTGTAATTCGCTATCCCGAAGAAATGAAAAAGGTTGGTACTGGCATGGCTCAGGACCGTCGCGATAAAATATATGTGAACGGGGTTGATGTCTCCGTTTTGCTCAGTCGCGAGGTGTATTTTGATAACCAAGGAAAACCCATCACGACGAGCCTGACGGATCACACAAGGAACATCATCAAAGGTCAATACGCCTCCTTGAATGATTTTCTGCAAAAATGGAACAATACCGACCGCAAAGAAGCCATCATCAAAGAATTGGAAGAACAGGGTGTGATGGTAGAAGCACTGATGGATGCCGTAAACCGTGAAGTAGACCTGTTTGACCTGATATGCCATGTGGCCTTTGACCAGCCACCACTAAGCAGAAAAGAACGCGCCAATCAGGTTCGGAAGCGCGACTACTTTACCCAATATGGCGACCAAGCAAAAAAAGTGCTGGATGCCTTGCTTGATAAATACGCCGATGAAGGCATCAGCAATATTGAAAGTCTGGAAGTCCTGCGGGTCAAACCCTTTGACGAATTTGGCTCCGCGTATGAGATAATTTCCCAGTTTGGAGGGAAAGCGAAATACATTGAAGCCATTAAAGCATTGGAAAAAGCACTTTATCAAGTAGCGTAAGCGCTTGAAGTTATTCCCGTAAGCACTTTTCTTTATCAGCTTGAGTGCTTAACTTTGATACCTTGAATGCTTTTCTTTGTCACCAATCTCGCCTTGTCATCCTGAGCGTAGCGAAGGACCAGAGGCCGAAGGCCTAAAGAGAAAAACATCTCTCAAGTCACTTTTGCAAAGCTGCCGCCTCGGGTCCTTCGCTACGCTCAGGATGACAAGGGCAGATTTTATCTTTTTTCAAAACAGTCAGAATGTAAACGTGGATAATGACCAATGAAACAACACAGTTACTTCCTCTACATCACCACAAACCCAAAAAAAACCGTTCTTTACGTCGGGGTAACCAATGATCTGGAAAGACGACTACAGGAGCACCTTGACGACCATTTGGGCGAGAGAAAATCTTTTGCTGGCAAATACTTCTGTTACAACCTCATTTATTACGAATGGTATCAGTACATCCAAGCAGCTATCGGACGAGAAAAAGAGATAAAAGGCTGGTTAAGAGCCAAAAAGGAAAAACTGATTGCCTCTTTCAATCCGGATTGGCGATTCCTGAATGACCCGGTGGAAATTGCTAAAGGGGATTTGCCAGTATGGCATATCGGGGATGATTTTTGGCGCCCGGGTATGGAATAAAAATAAGGGAAACAAACGGGATTATTATTTCAGATGCATAACCCTCAACGACATTCGCAATCCCAAGCTTTTGTCATTCTGAGCGTAGCGAAAAACCCGAAGCCGAAGGCTAAAAAAGGAAAAAATCGTCAAATAGCATTTTACGGGGCTATCGCCCCGGGTCCTTCACTACGCTCAGGATGACAAGGCAAGATTTGTTACAAAGTAAAGCACTCGAAAAACAGAAAGGAAAACGCAGAAACCACTCCCTATAATCACGTCAACAAAAAAATCAAATCTTGGCCAACATCTCCGGCACCATAAAATCCATCCGAGACATCATGTGGCAGGACACTGGCCTCAATGGCGATGCCCAGCGCATCGAACAATTGGGCTGGATGCTCTTCCTCAAGATTTTCTCCGACAAAGACAAGGAACTCGAACTGCTCGATGAAGCCTACACCTCGCCAATTCCCGACGAATTCCACTGGGTGAAAGCAAAAGGCAACTGGGCGGGCGACGACGAAGGCATGACCGGGAACGAGCTGCTCGAATTTGTGGATCGCAAACTGTTTCCTGCCTTGCGCAACCTCGATGTGAGTACCGGCAACCGCCGCACCCTCATTGTGCGGGAAGTATTTGAGGGCAACAACAACTACATGAAAAGCGGCATCAACATCCGCAAAGTCCTCAACAAACTCAATGAGATAGATTTCAACATTGCCAAAGACCGCCACGCTTTTGGCGAACTCTACGAAGGAATCCTCAAAGAACTCCAAAGCGCGGGCAAAAGCGGCGAGTTCTACACCCCAAGGGCTATTACGCAGTTCATTACAGACATCATTAATCCGCAATTAGGCGAAAAAATACTCGACCCGGCCTGCGGCACCGGCGGCTACCTCACCTGCGCGGTGGAACACCTGAAAAAACAGGCCAACAGCGTGGAAGAGCGCAAAAGCATCGAAGAAAATATCATGGGCTGGGAATACAAACCCCTGCCCTACCTGCTGGCCACCACCAACCTCATCCTGCACGACATCGAAGTACCCAATATTCGCTTTGGCGATGCGCTCGACCAGCCCCTGAGTAATTTCAGCGAAAAACACCGGGTCAATGTCATTCTCGCCAACCCGCCCTTTGGCGGCATTGTGGCCAATAACAACGAAAACAACTTCCCCCAAAACTTCCGTACCAAAGAAAGCGCCGACCTCTTCCTGATCCTCATGATCCACTTGCTCAAGCAGGGTGGACGCGCGGGTATCGTGCTGCCCGATGGCTCACTCACGGGCGAAGGCGTGAAGCAGCGCGTACGCCAGCGACTGCTCGAAGAATGTAATCTTCACACTATCATCCGCCTGCCCAATTCCGTGTTCCAGCCCTATGCCACGGTTGCCACCAACCTGCTGTTCTTCGATAAGGGCACGCCCACCAAAGAAGTCTGGTACTACGAGCACCGATTGCCCGAAGGACAAAAATCCTATAGCAAGACCAAAACCATACAAGTCAAAGAGTTTGAACCCATTAAAGCCTGGTGGAACCACCGCGCCGAAAGCGAAATCTCCTGGAAAGTGCCCATCGAAACCATCAAAGCACGTGGTTACGATCTTGATATCAAAAACCCGCATAAGATTGAAGAAAGCCATGAGTACAGCAGCGTCGAACTGATGGAGATGTTGCGGGTTTCGTTTGAGAAAAGCAATGGATTATTGGAACAGTTAAAAGAGGGGGTGGTATGAGCTGGCAAAAAGTGAAATTAGGGAAAGTCTGTTTTATAGAAAAAGGCACAACCGGCATTCAAAAAGCAATTCCAGGCAAATATCCATTGGTCGTTACAAGTGAGGAAAGGAAATCCCATAATGAATTTCAATTTGATAGTGATGCCGTCATAATACCATTGGTTTCTTCTACAGGACACGGTCACAGAAGTTTAAAGAGAATACACTTTCAGCAAGGCAAATTTGCGCTTGGCTCAATTCTATGTGCTGTAATTCCTAAGGACAAAACCTCCTTGAGCGCTGAATACCTTTACCGTTTTCTCGACCTGAACAAAGAAAATGAATTGGTCTCAAGAATGAGGGGAATGGCAAACGTGACTTTGCCATTGAAAGAAATTGCTGAGATCGAAATCCCCTTGCCATCGCTCAAGGATCAACACCTATTCGTTGAGAAATACAAAAACCTCGAAAATCAGAGCCAATTCCTTTCTACCGAGCTCACCCACCAACTCCACCTCGTCCAAAAACTCCGCCAACAACTACTTCAGGAGGCCGTACAAGGCAAACTAGTCCCCCAAGACCCCAGCGACGAGTCCGCCAGCATCTTGCTCCAAAAAATAAAAGCGGAAAAGGAGCGGCTGGTGAAAGAGAAGAAAATCAAAAAAGACAAAGATCTGCCAGAGATTAAAGCGGAGGAAATACCTTTTGAGATTCCGGAAGGGTGGGTTTGGTGTCGGTTGGGGGAGATATGTTCAAAAATTGGTTCAGGAAGCACACCCAAAGGCAGCAATTACTCAAAGGAGGGCGTACCTTTTTTTCGCTCTCAAAATGTCTACGATGAGGGATTAGTATATGATGATATTACTTTGATTTCTCCTGAGGTTCATACCCAAATGGCAGGAACTATAGTTTATGCTACCGATATTTTGCTAAATATCACGGGTGGTTCGATGGGAAGGTGCGCTCTTGTTCCAAATGAATTTGAAGTGGGGAATGTTAGTCAGCATGTTTGTATTATTCGACCTGTAGGAGTAGTAAATTCCTTTTATCACATAGTAGTTCGATCTCCCTTTTTCCAAAAATTCATATTATCATCAACCACAGGCGCTGGCCGCGAGGGCTTGCCAAAATATAACCTTGAGCAATTTATTATTCCCCTCCCGCCCCTCGCCGAGCAGCACCGCATCGTCCAAAAGCTCGAGCAACTCCTGCAAGTCTGTGATACTTTGCAAGCGAGCATACAGGAGAGTCGGGGGTATAATGAGCAGTTGTTGCAGCAGGTGCTACGGGAGGCATTGAAGGGGGAGTGATGCCTTGATTGCATTACATTCCTCCATTCACATTACAACCAAACGTGCCTTGTCATCCTGAGCGCAGCGAAGGACCCGGGGTGGTAACTCCCCAATCAAAAAGCAGTTTCGTGCGGCCTTTGGCCTCGGATCCTTCGCTGCGCTCAGGATGACAAGGCATGTTTGGTTGCAAAGTGACGTTTTTGAAAAGAAAACGCTTGAGATAAGCGTTTGTAAAACAGAGAGATACGTTGGGCCCCGCGTGGTGTTCTTCCCGCCGCGTTTGGTCTTTTGACCAAAGTGCGTTATCAAGCCTGAAAACCAATCTCCTTCATTTCTGGTGGTAAAGAAGGGCCGCCCTTACCGTGCCAAAGCAGAAAACCTGAAAGATTCCGAGCGAAATTTAAACAAGAAATCAGATCTGATATGCCCTTGGATGGTGTGGGCGGAGCGCGCAGGGGCGACCCTCGTGGTCGCCCCGGACTGAAGTATAGGTTCGGCCGGTGAAACCGGCAGGAATAGCAGGCACAAGGCTTGCAGCCATTCGCTTCCATAATCC
>JBJXGO010000248.1:0-3993 GCA_046160345.1 Saprospiraceae bacterium | reverse complement strand
ATAACAGCACCTACCCAAAAGGCGGGGTTTCGTGTTCCAAAGACAGTTTTGTAGCTAATCAAACATTAGTTTTTCAAACCCCACTATCCGTAGATTTGCGAAGCGTATCTACGGATTAGCAAATGAAAGAGAGTCTCCGACTCGATAAGTTTATTTCCATAATTTGTAATCCATAGTTCCCATTTTCTTTAATCTACCAAACTTGTATTTTCTGCGCTTTTTACTGATCACATCTTTGATGGTGAAGACTTATTTTTTATTAAATATCATTGTTTGCTTCAGCCCTTGGCGCGGGTAAGATGTTAAACTAAGTTGATTTTCTTTAAGGGACGGGAGAATGGTAACTAATGGAATCATTTGACTATAAATTTGGAACAAAAACCCCGCAGGAGAGCTTGCTGAATCAAAGACAGTCATTACTTCATTTCCGGAAGTGATATCTGTGTACATTTCCCTCAGTGTGTAGCCTTGGTCTCCTTTCTGGATTTCAACTCTATAATTTACCGAATTTAGACTGTGCATTAGCAAATCTGATCCTTCATTACTTACCATAGATTGTAAGATGTCTTCTTCAGTAGGGGGTATCATCGAGCCATATCTGGAATTCACACCCATTGGGTAATAAAAAATATCGGCTAACACCCAAGTACCGAGAGCTTCTTGGGGCTTAAAATCTTCCTGGGCATTTACTTTAGGTAGTGTCAAAAAGTACAAAGAGGAGATTATAAAAACACTGAAAAATATTTTCATAGAATACTTCATAATTTGAGATTAAGATAAAATGATGATTAATCTTAACAAAACTAAAATAAAGAAAAGAATAAAGTAGAACAAATAAAATTTTCAAATTAAATTAGGTCTTCTGCGCTTGTTGGTGTTATGAAAAACGCCCCCCACTATCCGTAGATTTGCGAAGCGTATCTACGGATTATCAAATGAAAAAGAGTCTCCGACTCGATACGTTTATTTCCATAATTTGTAATCCCCAACAATGGTTCGTGTCCTCACGAACCATTCTCATAAGCAACAAATACTTGATTAATAGTGAGTTAATACGAATAAAAATTGTGGTTCGTGAGGACACGTGAGGACACGAACCACGGATTGGAGGCGGCGGTATGAATGAGTGCATTGATGGTAGCATTATTATTTGTAAATATCCAAATCTGTACTTAGTCCCAGCGTATTTAATCCAAGCCAGCGTATTTTACAAGCATGGCTTTTTTGAAAATGTAGCAATTCACTTTCAATTTTCTTAATTGCATTTAGAAAAGCCTGAATTGAATCAACTCCATACGCTTTACTGATTTTCACTTGATCGGGCTGTACTACTTTATACTGGCAAACCCAATCTCCACCTTGTTCCGAATCCTCTTCGGGTTTAAAAATAAGTATTTGAATTATACCTATTTCTTGATCATCCATATTATGAATGTCAAATTCTCTTGAGGCGATAACATTTTCCATTATTATTAATTACACATATTACGCAAAGTTATTCTAAATCTTTGATTCTGCGCTTGTTGGTGTTATGAAAAACTCCACAGCAATCCATTTTTCAACGATATGTAAAATTTGGCGTTTTTCTCACCAATAAGCTTTTATTGATCACATCTTTGTTGGTGAAGAAATGGCTAAACTAATTTTCCCGGTTATTCTACGATCTAGTAGCCATTTCGGAAACACCAACAAAGACGGAAATATTAATCTACAAGCTCTTTTCCAAAATTTGTCGTACGACAGCTGGGGTAATATCTGCATGTTCGCCATAGTTTATGCCCTTGGCTTCAAGTCTTCCCACAATTTTCTCAATTGTGTCGTGTCCCAGACCGTAGGCAGAGATTTTGGTAGGAATTCCCAGTGATTCATAAAATTCAGTAGTCTTACGAATAGCTGCATCCACCAATGCATCGTCCGAATCACGAAGGTGCCATACATGTTCTGCATACTGAATCAACTTTTTGCGTTTCACGTCCTTTTTGATTTCCAGTAAGTGCGGCATGATGGTTGCCAGTGTTCGGGCATGGTCTATGCCATGCAAGGCTGTGAGTTCAACGGCAATTTGATGCGTCGCCCAGTCGGTGGGCACACCTGTCGAAAGTAGACCATTCAACGCAATCGTAGCGGCCCACATAATGTTCGCAGCAGCATCATAATCACTTGGATTTTTCATCATTTTTGGACCTTCTTCAGTAAGCGTAAGCATGACTGCTTCTGCCATGACATCTGTGGTGACGGCATTTACCGAATAGGTGATGTATTGCTCAATCGCATGGGTAAAAGCATCTGCAATGCCATTGGCAATTTGTCGTTGCGGCAGGGAAAAAGTGGTTTGAGGGTCAAGAATGGAAAACTTAGGAAAAAGCAGCGGATTGCCCATACCCACTTTTTCCTGAGTATCGTGTCTGCTAATTACTGCATAAGAATTCATTTCAGAACCTGTGGCAGGGATGGTCAGCACGGTGCCAATGGGCAAGGCAGTAGTGTAATCATTTTGGTGAACAATCACATCCCATTCGTTCCCAAGACATGGAATAGCGGCTGCAATAAACTTGGTGCCATCTATCACGGAGCCGCCTCCAACCGCCAGCAAAAAATCAACCTTTTCCGCACGACCCAGTTCCACTGCTTTCATGAGCGTTTCGTAGCTTGGGTTCGGTTCAATTCCTCCAAATTCTACGATGTTGTAACCATTCAAGGCGGCTTTCACCTGTTCGTACACACCATTTTTGAAAATGCTCCCCCCTCCGTAGGTGAGCATGATTCGGGCATCTTTTGGAACTTGATTGCCTAACTCAGCGATTTGACCTTTGCCAAAAATGATTTTGACAGGATTGTAAAACTGAAAATTGTTCATCTTTTGCCAAATGAGTTTTTTAATTGAGCGTACGAAGAGAGACCAATCTTGAATTAGTCAAAAATAAATAAAAAATCTAAGAATTGAAACACATTAAATCCCCTACCGGAGAAAAAGTTCCGGCAGGGTTTTTAATTCAGCTGCTTAAGCCGAAACACCACCCAAAACTGTGTCGAGTTGCATTTCTTTCAGCACCCTATCCTGAATGGATTGTGTTAAAGCATTGATTTCATCAACGCCCCAGGTGATACCCACCACGGTTCTTGTAGGACGTTTGCCAAAAGGCATTTCTGCCAATTTCAAATACGCATCTACTACCCACTGGGGATCTGGTGCGCCTTCGCTTTGTAACATTTGAGAAAAACTTTCACCCATAGCTGCCGGAACTCCTGCCAATTCGCCATAGGTTTCTAATACTTCGCTGTGAGCAGGCACTTGACCTGATGCCAACAATCCTGTGCCAAATGGGCCAGGTTCTACCATCACTACATCCACACCAAAAGGAGATACTTCATAGCGTAATGCTTGGGAATAACCCTCCAAGGCGTGTTTTGTAGCAGTGTAGGTTCCAAAAAATGGTGGTGACATACGACCTACCAACGAAGAGCAATTAATGATTAAGCCCGAACCTGCCTTACGCATAGATGGTAAAACTGCTTGCATGACTCTTATAGCACCAAAATAATTGGTTTCCATTTGGAATTGTGCCTGAGCCACACTAAAAGCCTCTGTAATGCCCAGGAACATAATACCCGCATTATTGATGAGAATGTCAATGTTTCCTGCTTCTGCAAGAATACTCGCCATCGCTATTTTTACAGAGGCATCAATGGTTACATCCATATCCACGACTTTGATGTGTGCGGAATGGGCTTCTAAATCCGCTTTTGCTGCTATATTTTTTTCGTCAGGATTGCGCATAGTAGCAAAGACTTGATAGCCTTTGTCAGCAAAATCTTTGGCAGCTTTTAAGCCGAAGCCATTACTGCTTCCCGTGATGATTACATTTTTCATTTTGAAATTATTTTAAAATTAAATTGAGGCGTACGTATACGCTAAATAATTAAGAATAAGCACAACCAGCCAAAAAGGGGTGAATACAATGCCTACATTTCTACCGTGTGTAGAAACCCTTG
>JBJXGO010000247.1:0-64773 GCA_046160345.1 Saprospiraceae bacterium | reverse complement strand
TTCTCCAACGTGGTCACCGTGGATTTCGATGTTATACCTACGAATGTAAATGCCTTTGCGGGCTTAGACCGTTATGCTTGCGCTGACAGCCTTATTAATTTGTCGGCCACTCCACCAACAGGTATTATGACCGGTTTATGGTCGCAAATAGGATTGCCTGCCGTTACGATCGTCAACCCCAGCCAGCCCAGCACTTTTTTTGTGGGCGAAGCCGGCAATATTTACTTGTTCCAATGGAGCCTCAGCAATGGCGCCTGCACCGATTTTAAAAAGGACACTGTAAAGATAACCGCCCAAAACCCCGAACTTCCCAATGGCGGACCAGATATTTATTCCTGTACGACCACGGGAATTAAACTTCAGGCGACACAAGGAATGACTGCCCAGGGAATGTGGACCCAATTCCCTTCACAATCCCAACAGCTTGGTATTGTAATAGATGAACCCTTAAATCCCAATACGACTATTAGTGGCCTTATTGGGAAAGGGCAGACCTATGCATTTTATTGGGAAATGGGGAATCAAGGGTGTGGATTTTACAGCGATCCCGTGGTGGCATATGTTTACAACGGCAAGCCCAATGCCGGGCCAAACGACTTTGTTTGCAGCAATGACGATTGTGCCAATTTGTCTGCCTCCCACATAGAAAGTTATGAATCCGGAGAATGGACCAGTATTCCTCCCGGGATTTATTCCTTTGACCCGCCAAACAATCCTAATACAAAAGTTTGCGGCCTTAAACCAGGTAACAACATATTCGTTTGGACCACAAACTTGGCTGTTTGTGGAGACCAATCGAGAGACACCGTAGAGGTTTACTATGAAATTTTCCCAACGGCAGAAAACGATTTTGTACCGATCAATTTTGGTTCAGCAACGCAGTTTGACGCCCTCGCCAACGATATCTTGCCCAATAATTTCACCGTGGTCGTCACAATTCCGCCCGTAAATGGCACTATAGTTGAGCCCAGCACCGGGGTGTATATTTACAAGCCCAACTCCGGCTTTACAGGCACGGATGTAATGACTTACCGCATCTGCAATACTAGCTGTCCGGATGCCTGTAGTTTTGCGAATGTGAACTTTTCCGTCGGTGGTGTGCCAGAATGTTTCATCCCTACCATCATCACGCCTAATAATGATGGATTCAACGATGAATTCAAAATCCCGCAGGAATGTACGCTCGGTGAAGGCGGAGAAGAACTGGATGTCACGATATTCAACCAATGGGGCGACATGGTTTTTCACGCAAAACCCTATCTCAACGATTGGGGCGGCACTTACAATACCAACGAATTGCCGGCTGGAACGTATTTTTATGTAGTAAAACTGAACGATGCGGATAATCCCAGAACCGGCTTTTTATTGATTCAACGATAATACCCATGAAAAAACTTTACCTCGCTATACCCTTAATAGCGCTTTCGCTTGGCATATTTGCTCAGCAGGAACAGATGTACACCCAGTTTATGTTCAACAAACTGGCTTACAATCCAAGCTCTGCAGGCAGCTCCGTGTCGCCGACATTGACCACCATTTATCGCAACCAATGGATGGGCCTGGAAGGCGCGCCCAAGGCTATGGTGCTTTCATATACACAGCCCCTGCTCAACAATCGGGTGGGAATTGGTGGTACCATTGCCCGGCAAAGCATCGGAATCAATACCAACCTGACTTTTGACCTCGCATATGCCTATCGAATACATTTGAACCGTGGCAACGTGCTTTCGGTTGGTTTGCAGGCTAGTATGCGCAATATCCGTCAAAACTGGGGAGATTCGCGTATCATCCCTATTGACCAAAATGATCCGGGTATTCCTACTGATGCCAAAAGCAAATTTGTGCCAAATTTTGGAGCAGGGGTGTATTTCAGTGCTTACAAAGAACGCTGGTATGCCGGTATTGCTTTGCCGCGTATCGTAAACAACAGCATTGATTTTTCTGAATTTGGAGACGTTTTATCTCGCGAAGTACAACATATCAATGCTATGGGCGGCATCAAATTTGAAGCGACAGATGAGCTGGAATTGACGCCGCAAGTATTGCTTCGATATGCAATGGGGGCTCCTTTTGACGCAGAAGCAAACTTGAGCGCGCTTTTGCGCAGCAAATTTTACGGAGGACTAACTTACCGTGTGGGAGGTGACAACAATTTTGCCGGTGAAAGCATTGACCTTGCGCTTGGCTTTCAAGCCATTGACAAACTTTTCTTCTGTTTCTCCTACGATATTGGGCTCACCCGGCTTCGAAGGCATCACAACGGCTCGATAGAAGCCACCCTGCGTTGGTGGTTCAACCCGCCGGATGACGTAGTGCCCGTGAAACCGGCGAGGCCGTTTTGAGACTAGAGCGTGTCTGCGAGGTTTGGCATTTTGAGCATCCTTATCTTCCCAAAAGCACTATATCCCAATCTGAATCCACCACCAGCGCTCCGCCGCGAACGGTTATTTTTTGCCCTGAGTAATAATCCTTTACCACCATACCATCAGAAAAAACACCGTCCACCGACAGCGTTTTCCTGCCTTTGGGCAAGTCAAGTCCGACCACTACAACATCATTGTACTCCCCTGCTGTATATTCCCTTTTGAACAAATAGGGCTGGGCGCTCAGCATCTTATGCACACCTGCACCTACAGCAGGGTGTTCTTTCCTAAACCGCCCCAGTTTCTGCCAATGTGCCAGTACTTCCTGTGTTTTAACCCCATTGCGTTCAGTATTGAGGGCGAGTTCATCCCAGTTCATAAAGGAGCGAAGCGTTGCATCGCCCTGAGTGCCGGGGATTACCAGCGGCCGGTTGGTCTCATCGCCGTAATAGACCTGGGCTGCGCCTGGGCAAAGCAAGAGTTTGGTGCCTGCTTCGAAGGGCTTTTTGCGCTCCTTGTCAAATGGATCGCCATCATCATGCGAAGTGAGGTAATTGAGCACACATTTACCCTTTAATTGGGTACTGAGCAACTGGTCATATTTTGAAAAAATGGCTTCGCAGGCATTTTTTTGCGCATCATATTTCAAATCAAAATTGATCAGGGCATCAAAGCCATTGGCAAAAAAATCAACTTTTTTATCACCAAAATCAAACAGTCTGCCGCCTGAAGCGAAGTAGTTATATACTTCGCCCACCAGGTAAAAACCATTGTTATCCAGCACTTTATCGGGGTTTGCGCGTTTCCAGTCGGCAAAAGCAATATCAGCTTCTTTACGGAATTCGGCCCATACACTTTCTTCAATGTGCTTGGCCGTATCACAGCGGTAACCATCCACGCCGTATTTTCGAATATAGTCCGTAAGCCACTTGATGATATAAAAACGCGGGGCGCGGGGATAACCGGTGCGCTTGAAAAAAGCGTCGAGTTCGGCGGTCTCTTTTTCAAGTCGGCCTTCTTTGCGCCATTTTTCCGTTAAAAAAGCGGGTAGTTCCACGGATTTGTCGCTTTCTGTGAAAATATCCGGAAGATTGTCCACGAGCGCACAGCTGGTTGTGGACATGTAGTCCTTATAAGTACAGCGCGGGCCATTTCTTGCCCAATCTGTCCAGAATGGGTCTTGCGACGTAGCCGGGCCCGTATGGTTTATCACGCCGTCCAATACGATACGGATACCATGACGGTGAGCGGTTTCGACGAGTTGGGCAAGCTCTTTTTCTGTACCGAAATTGGGATCGAGCCGGGTCCAGTCTTTGGCCCAATAACCATGGTATCCGTATGTGTTCCCGGTGCCTTCGTCCACAACTGCATGAATTTGCTCGATAACCGGGGTGAACCAAATGGCAGAGATGCCCAAACGGTCAAAATAACCCTCCTCTATCTTTTGGTTGATTCCTTTAATATCACCGCCCAAAAAACCCCGGAGTGTGGCAGTAGTGGCGCTGCGTCCAAAATGGAGATCGTTGGAGGTGTCGGCGTTTTGAAACCGGTCGGTCAACAGGAAATAGATGTTGGCATTCTGCCATAAAAACGGTGTTTTTTCCACAGCAGAAATCGCTGCGTTTTTAGGTTCGGAGCAGCCCAGAAACCAAAAAAAGCCCAATATTGCATAGGTTATGGCGGATAAGGCGGGCAATCTTATTTTCATAAAGATAAAGATTTTACATTGATGGGCGAAAGTAAGGCCTATATTGAAATACGATCTTCCAAATTTAGAAATATGGCCAATTATGTTTTTTACCAAAACTAATATGGTTGATTTAATATTTTCTACATTTACCCCGCAAAGAGCCAAGCATAAAACCCTTTTCTACGGCGCAGTGATCTCATGTCCAGCGTTGTACTATTCCGCAAGCCGATTACTGTCGCCAATACTCCATTGGCAGAATGGCAATTAAGACGTCTTAACTTTCTCAGCTTATGCGATTTTTGTACATTTCTCTAACCTTTCTGTTCGTTAGTTTCTCCGTTTCGCTTTTCGCACAATGCCCACCACCCGGGTTTCCCAATTCCGGCAGCAACTGCGGAAACCCCATAATTTGCGAAAACCTGGATGATTACTGCACAGAAATCAACAACAGCAATCAGCCTCGTAACTACCCGTGTTGTGCTGGCTGGCAGTTAAACAACGACGAGTGGTTTGGCTTTTTTGCCGGCACCACCACGATCACACTTGAGATCACGCCTTCCAACTGCGATCCGGGTGGACAACAAGGCTTGCAAGCGGCCATTTATGACAATTGCCCGGCCTTCCCTCCTCCCGCCGGCTGGTGTAACGCTAATCTAATGGATGCTCAATGCTCCTGTACAGATGACCCCTTTCAACTTACAGCCACCGATTTTATAGTCGGTGAGGTATATTGGTTTGTCATCGACGGCTGTAGTGGCAACGTCTGCGATTATGAGATACAAGTGTTGGAAGGTTCCACGACAGGATTCCCTCCTGACGATCCCGGCGTGGTAACCGGCCCCTCACCCTTCTGCCAGGGTACTGCTGCGAATTATAATGTACCTCCGATAAATGGCGCGACCACCTATACCTGGACGCTCAACCCAGCCGGTGCCGGTACTTTAAGTGGCAACAATAACCATGGCGATATCACGGTAACATGGGCCAGCGGTTTTAGTGGAACAGCCACTTTGTGTGTAAAATCCTCTAATCTGTGTTTTTCAAATGCGGATGAATCTTGTATCACCGTCGAGGTGTTGCCAAAACCAACGGCAACTCTTTCCGGATCAGGGGTGCTTTGTACCAGTGAAGGCAACTCCGTTGATTTGACCGTGACCCTCACAGGTGACCCTGACTGGACTTTTATTTATGCCATCAACGGCGTCAGCCAGCCGGCTATCACGACCAGTACTTCACCCTATATCATCACCGCAACCCAGCCGGGTACCTATACTTTGGTAAGTGTGGTCAGCGTGGATTCTGATCCCGACTGTGCCGGCACCGTATCTGGTTCGGTCGTCATCAATCAGGTGACCCTTAATCCTTCCTCCACTACTGTGGCCGCTATTTGTGGCCAAAACAATGGTTCCGTTGACCTTTCGGTTGGCGGAAACGGCAACGCTCCTTACACTTACAGTTGGTCAGGTGGTGAAACTACCCAGGACCTCAGCAATGTACCGCCCGGCACTTACACGGCCACTATTACGGATAACAACGGCTGTACTGCTTCGCAAACCGCTACGGTATCAGATGTTATAACGGCGCCAACACTCACTACGGTTATTGCCAACAATACAACCTGCAACGGCGGCAATGGTTCCATTGACCTGAGTGTAACGCCAGCATCAAACAACACCTACAGCTGGTCAGGTGGGGAAACTACCCAAGACCTGGCCAATCTAGTACCAGGTACCTATACCGTTACTGTCACACAGGGCGTAACCTGTACCGCAACGGGTTCTTATACTGTGGCCGATGTCCCCAACAGGCCTTTGCCTACTGCTGTGGCTACAGGAAGCACTTGCAATTTACCCAATGGCAGTATCAATGCAACTGTGACAGGAGGGGTTTCGCCCTACACCTACGAGTGGTCTAGCGGTCAGACTTCGGAGGACCTTTCTAATATTGATTCCGGGACTTACACGGTAACGGTAACAGGGGCAAACGGCTGTACCCAGACCGTAAGTGTAACTGTTGGGAACACTGATCCGCCTTTTGGCATCACGGCTACTACCCAACCGAATACAACCTGCAATGGCGGGAACGGAAGCATTGACCTAACACCCAATCCGGCAGTACCTCCGGCTCCGCTTAGCGGTTATACCTATGATTGGTCTAATGGAGAAACCACTCAAGACATAACAGGGCTTATACCAGGTACTTATACCGTAACAGTAAGCTCGGGAGGCACCTGTACACGAACGGGTACTTACACGATTGCAGACGTACCTAATCTGCCCGTACCTACCGCAACCTTTGTAGGCAGCACCTGCAACCTGGAAAATGGCAGTATTGATGCCAGCGTGACGGGCGGAGTGTCACCCTACACCTATCTTTGGTCCGGTAACAATGGCACCACTCAGGACCTTACCAATATAGGGCCTGGAAGCTATACACTCACCGTAACAGGTGCAAATGGTTGCACTCAAACTATAAGTGTAACCGTAACGAATACCGACCCGCCATTTACCCTCACGGGCAGTACACAGCCAAACACCAATTGTACCGGGGGCAACGGAAGCATAGACCTCATGGTGTCGCCAGCAGTACCTCCTGCCCCACTTGGGAATTACATGTATGACTGGTCGAACGGCGGTACTGATCAGGATTTGTCAAATCTTCCGCCAGGCGACTACACCGTCACGGTAAGTGCAGGGGGCACCTGTACCCGAAGTGCCACTTTTACGATAGTTGACAACCCGAATCTTCCCAGTCCAACCGCCACCCCTACTCAAAGCACCTGTGGCGAGGCTAATGGCAGTATAAATGCCAGTGTGTCTGGTGGCGTACAGCCATTTACCTATTCCTGGTCAAATGGAGCGACCACCGAAGACCTTGCTATGATATTTTCCGGGACTTATACACTGACTGTGACTGGTGCCAATGGCTGCACCCGTTCAATTACCGTTGATGTGTTGAATAACAACCCGGTTATCAACCTTTCTGCTATTACAGTAGCCAACACAGTTTGCAATGGCGGCGACGGGAGCATAAACCTCACCGCATCTCCTGCCGGTCCTCCATATATTTACAACTGGTCAAACGGAGCCACTACGCAGGACATAACAGATCTGCCACCCGGTAATTATACCGTTACCGTAACGAATGGGAATACTTGTACCGCATCCGCGACCTACACCGTAGCTGACAATCCCAATCTGCCAGTACCCACAGCAACTTCGGTACAAAGCACCTGCGACCTTCCAAACGGTAGCATTAATGCCAGCGTATCCGGCGGGGTAGCACCTTATACTTACGCCTGGTCAAATGGAGCAACCACCCAGGACCTGGCGGATATTCTACCAGGAACCTACACGCTTACAGTAACGGGAGCAAATGGCTGCACCAGATTGTTGAGTGTGACAGTAGGGAACAACAACCCTCCCATCAACCTGTCGGCCACCATTGTAGCCAATACACTTTGCGTAGGCGGAAACGGAAGCATTAACCTGACTGCTGCCCCTGCAAACCCTAACTACACGTTCACTTGGTCTAATGGCGCAACCACAGAAGACATTTCCAACCTAACCCCGGGCAATTATACGGTGACTGTAAGCGCAGGTGGGACTTGTACGGCTTCAGCTACGTATAATGTGCCGGATGGCCCGAATTTGCCTTTACCCACTGCCACCACAGTTCAAAGCACCTGCGATTTGCCCAACGGAAGTATTGATTTAAGTGTTACAGGCGGTGTTCCTCCTTATACATTTAATTGGTCTAATGGTGCTACTACCCAGGATATCTCCAATGTGCTGGCCGGTACTTATATGGTGACGGTGACAGCGGCAAATGGCTGTTCCCGGGTGCTTAACGTGACGCTTGCGAACAACAACCCACCCATCAACCTTTCCTCCGTAATTGTAGCCAATACCTTTTGCACAGGTGGAAATGGAAGTATCGATTTGACGGCCTCCCCTTCGGGCCCTCCCTATACCTATGTTTGGTCAAATGGCCCCACAACACAGGATATTACAAATCTCCCTCCAGGCAATTACACAGTTACGGTGAGCGCAGGAGGCACTTGTACCGCCTCGGCTACCTATAATGTGCCTGATAACCCAAATTTGCCTTTGCCAACGGCAACCTTCGTACAAAGCACCTGCAATCTTGCCAACGGAAGTATAGATGCAAGCGTTTCCGGGGGGCTGGCACCTTACACCTATGCCTGGTCAAATGGCGCAACCACGCAGGACCTTAGCGGTCTGCTGTCAGGCTCCTATACACTTACGGTGACTGGTGCAAATGGTTGTACCAGAGCAATAACGGTGGATGTCACAAACAACAATCCACCCATCAACCTCAGCTCGGTCATAGTTGCAAATACGGTCTGCAATGGCGGAAATGGCAGTATCGATTTGACTGCAGCACCTGCAGGCCCTCCTTATACCTACACTTGGTCAAATGGCGCTACTACCCAGGACATCGCTAATCTCCCCCCGGGCAGTTACACCGTAACCGTAAGTGCGGGAGGGACTTGTACCAATTCGGCTACTTTCAACGTGCCCGACAACCCCAACCTCCCTAACGTCACTGCAGTTCCGACTCAATCTACCTGTAGTCAATCCAATGGAAGTATTGACGCAAGCGTTTCAGGAGGGGTCGCCCCTTATACCTATTTGTGGTCGTATAATAACGGGACCACGCAAGACCTGAACAATATTCCTGCCGGAAACTATGTGCTTACTGTTACCGGGGCAAATGGTTGTACTAGGACCATTAGTGTGGACGTTGGCAACAACAACCCACCGATCACTGTGACGGCTACGAGCATGCCGAATACCGTTTGCAACGCCAATCCCAACGGAAGTATCAATATTACGGTTGCACCACCTAATCCAGCCTATACCTTCTTGTGGTCAAATGGTGCAACCACCGAGGACCTCAGCGGGGTAGCTCAGGGAAATTATACGGTGACGGTTACATTAATTGGAACCTGTACTCAAGTGGCCACATTCACTGTGCCTGACAACCCGAATTCGCCTGCTATTGTTTCGAGTGTGGTGAATACTACTTGTGGCTTTGCCAATGGGTCTATTAATCTCACCGTAAATGGCGGCCCAACGCCTTATACTTTTCTTTGGGCACCCAATGGTTCAACCACACAAAATCAGACTATGCTCCTTGCGGGCGATTATAGCGTTACAGTTACTGCAACAAATGGCTGTACCGCCGCTGCAAATATTACCGTTGTAAACAACAATCCGCCCATCAACCTTTCTGCAGTGGTATTGCCCAATACAACGTGCAACAATAGCCCGACGGGCAATGTTAACCTTTCGGTTGCTCCCCCGGGGCCGCCTTACACCTACACCTGGTCAAACGGCGCAACTACCCAGGACATAGGAAATCTTCCTCCAGGTGATTATACGGTAACCGTAAGTGCAGGCGGCACTTGTATTGAATTCGCTACTTACACGGTGCCCGACCTCCCAAATGCTCCTTTTGCAAGTGTTGTGGCCACCAATGCAAACTGTGGATTGCCCAATGGCAGCATCAACCTTACCCCAAGCGGAGGCATAATGCCCTATACCTATGCCTGGTCTAGCGGCCAAACAACCCAGGATCTGAACAATATCACAGGAGGGCTTTATCAGGTGGTTGTCACGGGCGCAAATGGCTGCACGGTAGAAGCATTTGTTGATGTTCCCAATGACGATATCCCGATCGACATTGACGCCACTGTGATGGATAAAACTTCCTGCATCATTAACAATGGCAGTATCAGCATTACAGTTACGCCTTCTACCGCCAGTGTTATCTGGTCTAATGGAAGCACCTCCAAGAATTTGGTTTCCCTATCTCCTGGAGATTATAGTGTGACGGTGAGCATGGGCGGAACTTGTACTATGGAGGCTACTTACAGCATATTGGACAATACCGAGTTGCCCATCCTGTCTGCAGACATTTTACCTGCAATTTGTGGCTTTACCAATGGCTCCATTGATTTGAGTGCAGATTTTGGTATCCCACCCTATACATACGATTGGGGGCATATTCCTGGCAACAACAATCAACAAGATTTGATAAACCTTCCTACAGGCAATTATGTCGTGACAGTCACTACTTCGGCAGGTTGTACAGAGGTGTTAATTGCCCCGGTTGACAATGAGATCATTCCGATCGACATCTATTTCCAAACATCTGACGATCTGTCGTGTACCTCCAACAATGGCTTTATTGACATCGATGTAGAGCCTATTTTGAATTATACATACGATTGGGCACACATTCAAGGGCCCAATAATCCACCGGATTTGAACAACCTCGCTGCGGGGACGTACTCCGTCACCGTTTCATTTGGAACATGCAAGGCCAACACTTTCTTTGATATATTCGATGCTACTGAACCACCCAGTGTTTCAATATCGAATACTCCATCCATTTGTAGTTCCAATAATGGTACGGTTACCCTCAATGTAAGTGGCGCAACGGCGCCTTATACATTCGACTGGGCGCATCTACCGGGCAACAACAACCCAAAGAATCTCAGTGGTTTATCTCCCGGCACTTATATTGTGACGGTTACGGACTTTTTTGATTGTACCGCCACTGCTTCAACTACGGTGGTCAACAACACCATTGTACTGAATCTGTCAGGAATACCAATTGCCAACACCTCCTGCGCAGCGCCGAACGGAGCATTGGATGTAAGTGTAGTGCCCGTTGGAAACTATATTTACACCTGGTCCAATGCAGCCACGACGCAGGACTTGACAGGTATTGCCCCGGGACTTTATACCGTGACGGCCAGCGCAGGTGTTGGATGTACGTCTTCCGCTACGTTCCAGGTGGGCAACAATACGGTCAACCCGGTCCTATCGCCTGTGGTCACTGCCGCCATTTGCAGCCAAAACAATGGCGACATTCAGGTAACGACCACTAGCGGTACCGCACCTTATACCTACCTGTGGTCAAATGCTGCAACCACGGAGGACTTGAATGCCATTTTCCCCGGCAACTATTCTTTGACCATAACAGATGCCAACGGCTGCACATCTGATACCACCCTCAACGTGGCCAACAATGCCACTACCTTCAGTTTGTCTGGCACGGCTTCACCATACAACGATTGCGCATCTATCAATGGCGCCGTAAACCTTACCGTTACCCCTGCAGGACCATATACCTACTTATGGTCAACAGGCGCTACCACCCAAGACCTGACAGGTATGCCTGCAGGTACTTATACGGTAGAGGTAACTGAGCAAGGAACTTGTATTGCTTCTGCTACCTATTTCGTATTGGACGAACGTACCTGGCCAACGCTTAACCAAAATGTGGTTGCCGAACTTTGCAACTTGATGGATGCTAACGTGAACATTTCAATTTTTGGTGGCCTTGCACCTTTCAACTATGCATGGACGAGTGGCCATACCACGGAAGATTTGACAAACATCGGAGGAGGCACTTATACCATTACAGTTACAGGCGCGAATAATTGCAGCGCGGTGGCTACCGCTAATGTTCCTGAAAACAGCATTAATTTCTCACTCGATGCCATTGCTGTGCCCAATAGCTCCTGCGTTGTGCTGAATGGCAGCATCGACCTCAATATAACGCCTCCTGCCCCTGGTGGTGGCCCTGGCTATACCTACATTTGGTCTGGGGGCTATACAACACAGGATTTGAACGGCGTGACAGCAGGTACTTACGCTGTTACAGTTAGTGCGGGGGGTACCTGCACTAATACCGCCTCCTATGTAGTGGACGATGCGGCAGGAGCGCCTGGTATCGCGGGTAGTATCACAGCGGCACTTTGTGGCCAAAGCAGTGGCGATATCAACTTAAGTGTCAATGGAGGCACAGCCCCTTACAGCTATATATGGTCAAATGGGCAGACTGACCAGGATTTGAATGATGTCCTTTCGGGCAATTACGACGTAACGGTAACAGGCGCAAACGGTTGTCAGGCCGCAGACAGCTATAATGTTGCAGAAGACGTTATAACACCCAACCTTTCAGGCGTCTCTCAACCAAACACCGCCTGTATAGGGCCAAACGGCAGCATCAATTTGAATATTTCGCCATCCTCATTGACCTACACGATAATTTGGTCAACCGGGGCAACGACTCAAAATATCAGCAACCTTACGCCCGACACTTACTCGGTAACCGTCAATGGAGGTGGCGCATGTATCGCCTCCGCAACTTATGTTGTGACCGACAATACTGCATTTATTACGGCAGGAGGTACAGATGTTGACATTCTTTGTTTTGGCGGCAACACGGGATCCATTGACCTTGTGCTCACCGGAGGAAGTTCACCTTTTGATTATGCCTGGACGCCTTTCCTGAATAACGTGGAAGACCCAAGTGGCCTGACAGCCGGAAATTACACCGTCATCGTGACCGATGCAGTGGGTTGTACGGCGACCAGAAGTTTCACGATCAGCCAACCTGTAGCTGCCGTCCAGGTTTCCTGTGCATCAGTAAGCAACGTAACACAACCCGGTTTTGCAGATGGCAAAGCACAAGTGCAAATTAGTGGTGGCGTGGCGCCGTACTCGGTTTTGTTAAACCCTGGCGGAATACAGGGTGGTATCCCGGCCGGAACATTTCCGCTCAATAATCTGGGCGTGGGCAGCTACAACGTGACGGTGACCGACGCCAATGGTTGTACCGCGGTCTGTGATTTTACCATCCTGCTCAACCCCTGCGCTACGGCGGTTGGCACGATGGGCACAGCACAACTTTCCCATTGCAGTACGGGCTGTATCACAGCAAATTACGATGCCCTGGGACAAGTTTTGGACCCTAACGATGTGCTCCAATTCATCTTGCACCTGGGTCCTGATTCCTTGATCGTAGGTGAAAAAGCCCGCAGCAGTACGCCAACATTCTGCTTCAATCAGGCGACCATGACCTACAGCACCACCTACTATATTTCTGCAGTAGTGGGCAACAATGACGGAAATGGAAATGTCGTGCTGGCGCACTATTGTACGGTCATAGCAACCGGAACTCCCATAGTGTTTTATGAAAAACCAGTGGCGAGCGCAATTGTGCCCGAACCAATTACTTGCGCAAAACTGCAAGTGAGCCTCCTGGGCAGTTCAAACCTTCCTAATCCGACGTATCAATGGTCTACCACCAATGGCTTTATTGTTGGGCCAACCAACCAAGCCAATATTGAAGCCAACCAGTCCGGCGATTACAGACTGATTGTTGCTGTTGACGGATGCCCGGATACAACCATCGCCGAGGTGCTCGATATTCGGAACGACCCGGAGGCAAAACTGCTCGCAAGCCCCAATGATATTCTTGACTGTAAGATCGATGAGATCATTCTTGCCGGAGAAATCAAAGGTTCCAGCAATGCCAACACCATTTGGTTCGACCAGAACGGAGTGATTTATTCTGGAGGAACCGTCTTGAAAATTGACGACCCTGGGACGTATTGGTTCGCGATTGTGGACACGGTTACATTCTGTAGCGATACGGCGAGCATATTCATTGGACAAGATCAATTGTATCCTCCCTTGTTCATTAACCCGCCAGATATTTTGACTTGTGACATCGGGTCGGTAACCCTCTCTGGCGGCTCCCCCATTTCAGGAATACTATTTCAGTGGGCCACCGTGATAGGGAGCGATACAACCATTCTTGGTTCCGGCACCAGCTTGATCGTTACACAACCCAATACATACCGGCTATTTGGATATGATCCGGTGAACGGTTGCAACAACAGTATGAGCATTATTGTGGTAGCCGACAAGACTTACCCAACAGCCAGTACAGGTCCGCCTTTCAGCATTGACTGTTATGGCGAAGCCCTTACAATAAACGGTTCGGCTACGGGTGGCACGGGAGTATTAACCTACAGTTGGACGACCTCCGGAGGATTGATCATTTCAGGCGCCAATACGCCAACACCAACCATCGGAGAACCAGGCACTTATACGCTGCTCGTAACCGCAACCGGGAATGGTTGCTCAGATACGGATGCGGTGGTAATTACTCCCAATGAACCCCAAGCCATTGCTACGGTGAATCATCCTGCCTGCTATGGTTATAAGGGTTCGATTTTGGTTGACACCGTATTGGGCGCAAAACCGCCCCTGGAGTACACCTTTACAGGAGGCCCGCACCTCCAATCCGGGAATCTGTTCAGCAATCTGGCCGCTGGAGATTACAGCATTTTTATTGAAGATGCCAATGGCTGTACCACCAGTGTGGACGAGACAGTGATTGAACCAGATGAGTTTGTGGTTACCGTTGATCCACAGGCGACGATCCAGTTAGGCGATAGTTATCAAGTGGGCGCTACGGTAAATATTCCGAATAGCGAAATTGCATCAATCCAATGGACTCCACCTACATGGCTCAGATGCGACACTTGTCTGAGTACCTGGATCGACACGCCTTTGACAAGCCAGACCTACCGCATTTTTGTGGTATCCACTTCCGGCTGTCGGGATGATGCGCCGTTCCAACTTCGGGTGAACAGGGATGTAAAAGTTTATATCCCCAATATTTTCTCGCCTGACGACGATGGCGAGAACGATTGGTTTACGGTATTTGCCGATCTCAAAGGGGTCAAACATGTCCAATCTCTCCAGATCTTTGATCGTTGGGGGAACCAGGTATTCCTGCGGGAGGATTTCCAACCTAATGACCCGACGCTTGGTTGGGACGGGCGATTCCGGGGACTGGAAATGAACCCAGCAGTATTTGTTTATTACGCTGTGGTGGAGTTTATCGATGGCCAGGAAGTGTTGTTCAAAGGTGATGTGACCTTACAACGGTAAACAAGCCTAATTTCAAAAACACCGATAAATGCTCGAGAGCCAGTCCAATGTTGGGCTGGCTCTTGTTGTTGGGGCTGCCCATGAGTGATTTTGGCTGATCTTAATTTCTGTAGTGGGCCAGGAGCATACTACTGAACATTTTCTGAAATCGAGACCTATAAGGTTTCCGAAAACCTTATAGGTCTAGTGGTAAAACAAAAAGGTCCAGTAGTATGGACGAAAAGCTCAATTACAACAGCCGATCCAAATCATGTAAGTTTATCCCTTTTATCAAATGCAAAAGGAAGCATGACCAGGGTGAACATCATCAGGCAAAGGAATTCTCCGCCTACAATATACCAGGGCCAATCCCCAAAAAGATCGAGCATGGTAGGCGCATTAGGTTTTCTGCTTAAGTACATAAAATTGGTGCCCAGCAGGTAATTTACCCCCAAAACAAATACGAAATAGATGTTTGTCCATAAAAATGCCCTCCCGAAACTCTGCCAGGTTGGTCTGAAGCGATATACAAATAGCGCGTACAGAATACTTTGCACAAGCCCCATGTGGACAATAAAGTAGCGAAAATTGATATAATGTGGGAAAGAAAACTTCAAATCAGGTGTAAACAGCGCTTGAATGCAGCCACCCATGACCATATAATAGGTTATTTCGAAAAGGAAAAACGAACGCCGCCAGAGCATAAAAGGCAGCATCAAATTGATAAAATAACAAACATGAAATGGCAATACCAGACCAATATCCAGAGGCCTTTCAAAGAATATCATGTAGATTGAAATCGCAATCCACAAAATAGCAGGAATAAGGCTTTGAATCAAGCCGATGCGGCGTTGTCCCAGATCGCTTGCTTGACGACGCCCAAGCCAAATCCAAAAAACAGTACTGGCTACGCCAATAGCCATCCAGAGAAAATGTTCCGGACTATAATTTTGAAAAGTAGGGACGAAGAGGATTAATTGATGCAAAGCGTGAAAGTCTGTTACGTTTCCCAGGCCGAAAAGTAGCAGATTTCTTTACATTACGCTAGCTTTTCTTCCTTTTGTTCAAATCCAAAGGGCAACATCACCAGCGTAAACATCATCAAACAAAGGAATTCGGCGCCGATAATGTACCATGGCCACTCCCCAAAAAGATCGAGCAAAGTAGGCACATTGGGTTTTTTGCTCAGATACATAAAGTTGGTATTCAACAAATAGTTGATTCCAAGTACCAGCACGAAGTAAATATTGGTCCATAAAAATGCCCGGCCAAAGCTAAGCCAGGTAGGTCGGAAACCATATACAAATATGGCGTATAAAATACTCTGCAACAGTCCCATGTGCACTACGAAAAATCGAAAATTGAGGTAGTGTGGAAAACCATGTTCCAGGGCTGGCGTAAGCAGCGACCAAATACAGCCACCCATCACCATATAGTAAGTAATTTCAAAAAGAAAATACGAGCGCCGCCATAACATGATCGGCAACAGTAAATTCATGAAATAACTGATGTGAAACGGAAGCACCAAGCCCAAATCTACAGGCTGCTCAAAAAGGACCATATAAAGCGACAGCACAACCCATAACACTGCGGGAATTAGGCTTTGAATCAATCCGATTCGTCGCTCACCAAGTTCCGTAGTTTGCTTTTTACCCAACCAAATCCAAAAGTATGCGCTAGCTACACCTGCCGCGATCCAGAGTAGATGCTCCAAATTGTACCTTTGGAAATCAGGGACGAAAAGGAAAGTTGGATTCACGATGCATAAGTCGGCTTCGTTTTTTGGCGGGTCGAAATATAGTTGGATCGTGTTCGAATTCTATCCATTATTGATTGTTTTTTTGACGAACGGCGTGTTTTTGAGCCAGAACCGCCAAGGCCAGGCCGCACATTCCCCTGAATAATCAACACCAATACGTGGCCCGGACGCGATTTCAGATTCGGAAATATTTTCATACCTGACTTCCATCAGTATGGGTGAACATTCATTGACTTGAAAAAATCCTTCGCATCCTTGCGAATGCATATCCAGGCTATTTCCAATGCTGCACAACGATGGGATAGCAGATTTCCAGAACATTTCCAAAGCGTTTCCAGACAGGTATTGCACGATGTTCAATCTTTGTAAATTATTCACCAAAAATTTTGAACATGAAAAATCAAAAAAAACCTTCCAATTTATTTATCGTATCGATTGTGGTAGTCGCCTTAATCATTATCGGTGGGTGTGTAGGCATAGCAAAGCTCACCCTGCCCTCCGACCCAGCAGCCAGTTGCACGGTATCAGCAACAGAGTTTGACAGTTGGTTCGAATCTGGTGCGGTTAGCCTCAATGGGGTTGTCAAGCCAGCAAATAGTGTCACATTCTCGGACATACCCAACTGCGACTTTTACAAATGGTCTGAGCAGATGTTCCTATGGCTAACCTCTCCTGCACCTGCTCGGTATGGGGGCGGGGGGCGGATATTTAACTCCCCAGCATTCTATGATGTATCGCCACTCGTAAATGGTCAGCGAACATTTATTCCACACAACCTGGGTGCTTTCCCTTTTCTGCCAACACCACAACTTAGGACCGCACCCTTGGGCACAAACAAATTGCCATTAGTGATAGAAGCTAAGACCAATCGGGCATTTGAAATTGAACCTACACGTTTTGGGCCAAACAAAAAACAGCTTGTGCAAAATATTGAGGGCCAACACGTTGAGGTAGAAAAGATCACTTTGGGAGGGGATCGGAAGCCAATTTTCTTTGACAGCGAAGCAAAACCAATAAAAGGTGCACGCCCAATTTTCCGACGTGAACTGAGAGGGAATCTACTGGCTCAAAGATTTGTTTCCAATGAATTGATTGTAGTACTTGATGCCACAGGGAGAATCATTGATGTATCTCCGGGCCAAGCCGACCATGCGGCTCTGATGTCGAAGCAAGGTTCCTTGATATACTTTCAAGTCACAGTAAATGATGTGTTCGCTTATTTTAAAACTGGCGTTGTAAATGGAAACATCTCAGCCACCCAGTTTCCAACCTCGCAAGGGGAATTGGACGATATTGTAAATTATGCTACTTCAAAAGGAAAAACCTTGATTGACCCTGAAGCTTTGGCTATTGAAATAAAAACCTCTTGGGTAGAAGCCTCAACATTGCCCGCTACCGAGCTCGACAGGTTTATAACGTTGAATGCCACCATTCCAACCTACGACAAATTGGACCCAAATGAGTGGATTCCTAATGGCCAAAAGGTAGCCAAATTAGCCTTAATTGGCATGCACGTTGTGGGCAGTACCAATGGCCACCCAGAAATGATTTGGGCGACCTTCGAGCACGAAAGCACAGCTCCTAATGCTAT
This sequence comes from Saprospiraceae bacterium, assembly GCA_046160345.1. Classification (GTDB taxonomy): domain Bacteria; phylum Bacteroidota; class Bacteroidia; order Chitinophagales; family Saprospiraceae; genus M3007. Next base: position 46,604 of record JBJXGO010000247.1, on the reverse strand, counting down.
CTATGATTATAAAAACATCAGCAATGTAACTGTTACTGTTCCCCAATCAACCGCAGGTGGGAATTGGATATTGTGCGCAAATGGTTCAACAGGTCCTTTCAACGATCAACACATGTCCGTAAATAGCTCAAACGGCCATATTCAAAGAATTTCCCCCTTCACCATAGATGCAAGCAACACGCTGCGCAATCAAGCTTGGGGAGCAGACAGAACCCAGCGGCCAAACCCATTGGTGTCGAGTACCGCACAGTCTAATTCAGACATCATTTCAATCAACAATAGTGTCAGAAGCAAGTTGCTGAACGGCGATGTGCGAAGTCATTATATTCAAACAGGCTCAACTTGGACCATTGGTGGTGCATCACCAAATGGGCCTTTTACTGGAATAGCAAGCCCAGGAAAAGAGGTTGGTACAAGCCTTTTGGCAAATCCATCTCTTGAAACCTATGTTCAGGCTATTAACTGCTTTGCTTGTCACGGCACCAATACTGTGGCAGTTAGCAATGTTTGGGGAGACTTACAACCGCTTTTCACGCCTTGAGCGAGCACATTATCATTACATGAGTCGTCTCAAATTTTATAAATTCGGGACGACTCATTGTTATGGGTTTATTTGAAAAGTATTATTTTTGAGCCAGAACCGCCAAGGCCAGGCCGCACATTCCCCTGAATAATCGACACCAATACGTGGCCCGGACGCGATTTCAGATTCGGAAATATTTTCATACCAATCCTCTATTCGGACGGGTGAATCGGCCTGGAGCAGACTTTGGCCTGTTAAAACAGTAGTCAAGCCCAGGGCTTGAGAAAGTATGCCCGGGCCTGTGGTAAGTGCTGGAAGAATTACGCTATGTTTTGGTTTTGAATGGCCTTTATGCAACTCGGAGTCGTCTGACCAGTTGTTGTTTTTGTGCAAAGGATAACGCCGTTGTCGCATAACATCCTGGCCTTCAAGTGGTTCGATAGCACGAACCAGCACAGCATGTGCCATTCCTTCAGGCGCAGTTACGACGTTAAAAAGGTGTGAATACCATAGCACAAATAGATATAAGCCCGTCCACCTTCCTGAAACATAACTTTTGAGTTTACAACTTGTCCTTCAAATATTCCCCGGTATAACTGCCCTGCACCCCCGCCAAATCCTCCGGCGTTCCTTCAAACACAAGTCCTCCCCCCTCTTTTCCGCCCTCTGGCCCCAGATCGATGACCCAGTCGGCAGATTTGATGACCTCCATATTGTGTTCCACTACCAGCGCACTGTGGCCTTTTTCGACCAGTGCATTGATGGCCTTGAGCAGTTTCTGAATGTCGTGAAAATGCAGCCCTGTTGTTGGCTCGTCAAAGATGAAAAAGATATGTCCACTTGAGTTCTCCCGAATCAGGAAAGACGCAAGTTTTACACGCTGGGCCTCTCCGCCAGAAAGCGTACTGCTCGATTGGCCGAGATGAACATATCCCAATCCCACATCGAACAGGGGCTGGATTCGGTCTGTGATATCTTTTTGCCCTTTAAAAAACTCCAAAGCCTCCTCCACACTCAGGTTCAGCACCTCAAAAATACTCTTGCCTTTGTACAGTACTTCAAGCACTTCCTGGCGAAATCTCCGGCCTTTGCATTCCTCGCATTCGAGGTGTACGTCGGCCAAAAACTGCATTTCCACCACCTGCTCTCCTTCGCCTTTGCAGGATTCGCAACGGCCCCCTTCTACATTAAAACTGAAATGTTTGGGTTGAAACCCACGGATTTTGGAAAGTTGTTGCTTCGCAAAAAGTTCTCGGATATAATCGTAGGCTTTGACGTAAGTGACCGGGTTGGAGCGGCTACTCTTTCCAATCGGGCTTTGGTTAATGAATTCCACCCGCGTCACTTTTTTCACACTGCCTTCGATACCATCAAATAATCCGGGTTGTTTCCCGGCACTTTCAGGCAAATGCTGGGAAAGCGCAGGAAAAAAGATATCGCGCACCAGCGTCGTTTTACCCGAACCACTCACGCCGCTTACCACGGAGAGGCAATGCAGTGGAATATGAACGTCCATGTTTTTTAAATTATGCTGCCGTACCCCTTTGAGGGTCAAAAATTCTTTGGTCAGGCGGCGCATTTTAGGCGTTTCAATGCTCATTTCCCCAGTCATGTACTTGGTAGTGAGGCTGTTGGGGGCAGCATGGGCAATTTCAGCATAAGGCCCGGAATATACCACGCTGCCACCATGAACACCTGCTTCCGGCCCCATATCCACCAGATAATCAGCGTTTTGGATAACGGCCTCTTCATGTTCTACCACAACCACGGTGTTGCCCAGATCCCGGAGTTCTTTGAGCACCTTCACAAGGCGCCCCGTGTCGCGCGGGTGCAGCCCGACAGATGGCTCATCGAGCAAGTACATTGAGGCGGTGAGGTTGGAGCCGAGGGTGCGAGTGAGGTGAATGCGCTGGGTTTCTCCACCTGACAGGGAGCTCGAAATACGGTCGAGCGTGAGGTAGCCAAGGCCAAGTTCTACCATAAAATGCAGCCGGTTGTTGATTTCGAGCAGCAAGCGTTTGGCGACCTGGCGGTCATGTTCACTAAGTTGTTCGTCCAAATTTTTGAAAAAAAACAGCACCTCGTCCAAAGGGACACTCGTTAGCTCAGAGATATTTTTTCCTCCAATTTTTACGCACAAAGCTTCTTGCCGAAGCCGCCCGCCCTCACAGGTGTGGCAAGTGGTTTTTCCTCGGTAACGGGCCAAAGTTACCCGGTTTTGGATTTTGTAGGTCTGGATTTCCAGTTGTTTGAAAAAAGCGTCAATGCCTTCAAAGTATTGATTCCCAGACCATAAAAGTTTTTGTTCCTGCTTCGAAAGCGCCTCGTAGGGCGTATGGACCGGGAAATCAAATTTGTGGGCGTGTTCGAGCAGTAAAACCTGAGACTCGCCAAATTTTTCGCCTTTCCATACCGCAATTGCACCCTCATAAACAGATTTGGTCTTGTCTGGCACAACTTTGTCGATATCTATTCCCAATACGCGGCCATAGCCTTCGCAGGTGGGACAAGCCCCGTAAGGATTGTTGTAATTGAATAGTTGTGGCGTGGGCTCGGGAAAGCTAATACCGTCCAGCTCGAAGCGGTTGTTGAATGTAGCTGCGAACTTCAGTTCGCTATCAGGCTTCAGTTCGCTGGAATTTAGCGAACTGAAGTTCGCTACCACGCACTCTCCCTCACTTTCAAAAAACGCCGTATTCACAGAATCTGCCAGACGCATCCACTCAGATTCTTCCATGTTTGGAGAGATAACGAATCGATCAATAAGTACCTGCAGGTTTTGTTCATTGAATAGATATGCGGGCTTTTTGATATCAAAGCGCTTTTCGAGGCCCTCCAGGATGTCCTGAATACTAAGGGTTTCCGCTGCAATTTGAACCCTCGTATATCCTTTTTGCAACAAAAGGTTTAGTTCCTGTTCAAGCGTGCGCTCCTTATACTTCACGCCACTCTTGGCTCCGCCATAATTTGGGATTATGGGCATTAATATTAATCCGCGGGCGCCATCAGGGAGTTTTTTAATGAAATCTATGACATCGGAAACCTCGTGTTTTTGAACAATTTGACCTGAAACGGGCGAATAGAATTTGCCAATTCGGGCATAGAGCAACCGTAAGAACTCATATACCTCGGTCATGCTGCCTACCGTGCTTCGGGCATTGCCGGTAGTGACCCGCTGTTCGATGGCAATGGCCGGGCAAATGCCTCTGATATAGTCCACATCGGGTTTTTTCATGCGCCCTAGGAATTGTCGGGCATAACTGGACAGGCTCTCAACGTAGCGGCGCTGACCCTCGGCGTAAAGTGTGTCCATCGTGATGCTTGATTTTCCGGAGCCCGATACACCCGTGACGACCACGAGTTGATTTTTCGGAATGCTCAAGTCCACATTGCGGAGATTATTGGTCCGGGCGCCTTTTATAATGATGTGGTTGGGATCCACTATATCATCGCTTGCGATGCTTGCTTTCGTGCTTAATGTCCCTTGCCCTTTATGTTTTGCCATGCTGAGATTCTTTGAAAGCGCGAAATTATGAAAAACTTTTTGTTTTATGTAGGGCGAAATTCATTTCGCCCTACTCAAACATATCGCGCACCCGGTCAAAAAAACCTTTTTCTTCCTTGCCAGGGTTTGGTTGCAGGTTCGGCATTTCGCGAAGTTTTTCAAGCATCCGCCGTTCCTCGTCAGTGACTTTTTTGGGCGTCCATACATTCACATGTACAAGTTGGTCTCCACGCCCGTAACTCTGCAAGGCAGGCATGCCTTTGTCTTTCAAGCGAAAAACCTTGCCTGATTGGGTGCCCGCGGGAATAGTGATCCGGGCTCGGCCATCAAGGGTGGGCACGTCAACCTTTGCGCCCAGGGCAGCATCCGCAAAATTGATATAGAGTTCATACACCACGTTGGTGCCCTCACGGGTCAGTTCTTCATGGGGTGTTTCTTCGATGGCGATATGCAAGTCTCCTGCCTGACCGCCTTTTGCACCGGCATTACCCCGGCCATTGACGCTTAGTTGAATGCCTTCGTGCACGCCTGCCGGAATGTCCACATCGATGGTTTCTTCACCAAAAACCCGTCCGTCGCCTTTACAAACGCCACAGGGTGATTTGATGGTTTGTCCGGCGCCGTTGCAGGTAGGGCAGGTAACGGCAGTTTGCATCATGCCAAAAGGCGTTTGACGCACCTGATTTACAGCCCCCGCGCCACGACAAGTAGAACAGGTATCCACCCCACTAGCGTCCTTCGCCCCTGAACCATTGCAAGTGCTGCAGCTGACTTGTTTGCGGACTTTGATTTTTTTATTGACCCCGGTAGCGATTTCCTCCAGGGTCATTTTGACTTTGATCCGCAGGTTGCTGCCACGTTCGCCCCTGGCACGTCCGCCCCTTGATCCACCGCGCCTGCCGCCGCCAAAAAACTCACCAAAAATATCGTCCGTGTCAAACCCAAACCTTCTCAGGATCTCATCCATGTCCATTCCCTGAAAATTACTGCCTCCACCGCCCATCCCTTCCAGGCCAGCATGTCCATAGCGATCGTAACGGGCTTTTTTGTCTCCATCGCTAAGCACATCGTAAGCTTCGGCAGCTTCTTTGAATTTTTCCTCAGAGCCCTTGTCACCCGGGTTGCGGTCGGGGTGCAGTTCAAGTGCCTTTTTTCGGTAGGCCTTTTTTATGTCGTCGTCGCTGGCGTTTTTAGCTACGCCCAGCACATCGTAATAGTCTCTTTTTGCCATTGAAATTGTTGATTTGGGTGTTTGGTCATTTACCTACCACCACCTTTGCGTGCCGGATAATCTTGCCGCCAAGGGAGTATCCTTGTTCAAGGATGTCAACGATTTTGCCTTTAGTTTCTTCAGAAGGTGCAGGTATCTCCGCTACTGCCTCGTGCGAATCCGGATTAAATTCATCGCCTGGTTTGGCATCCAGAGAGCTTAATCCCTTGGTTTTGAGGGTATGGAAAAGTTTATGGTGAATGAGCGTCATACCTTCGGAAAGGGCCCCGTTTTTTTCTGCCCTGTCAAAATCGTCCAAAATGGGCAAAAGTGCTGACATCATGTCTCGCCCTGCAGTACTGATCAGGTCCATGCGTTCGCGGGCGGCATGGCGTTTGTAATTTTCAAAATCAGAAAACAGATAGAGGTATTTGTTGCGGCTCTCCTCCAGCTGCCTTTGAAGGTCATCAAATGGGTCTGATGGGTTTGCTGGCGGGTCTTGCTCAGCATCTGTTTGATTATCAAGGGTATTGGCGGTATTGTCAGGTGCCTCTTGCACCGGTTTCTCCGACTTTTTTTCCTTCATGTCGAGTATTTTTTTGAATGGGTTCTTCATCGATACAATAGTAGGCACTCCGGAAAGTCTGTGGCTTTCCGAAAGTACCTGTTTTTGTTGTCAACTTTCGTGCCTTGCGTTTGGAAGTGTCAGAATGACAGTTTACTCGTCCATTCTTTCTGTAAGTCTTTGAACCAGTTTGAATTGGCTGAAAAAAGTTCGTGCAATCACACGCATCACCGTATAGACAGGGATGCCGATCACCATGCCGATCACGCCGCCCATTTTCCCTGCTGCGAGGGTGACGATAAATATTTCGAGCGGGTGTGCCTGCACACTTTTCGATAGGATCATTGGTCCCAACAAATTGCTGTCAATTGCATGAACCACAAAGAAAATTACTGCCACTTTCACGAGCATAGGAAGCAGTAGTGCCAGATCGGCATCGAGGTTGGAGGATATGGTAATAAAACAGCCAAAAATAATGCCCAGGATTGGGCCGATGTAGGGTATGACGTTTAGCACTCCGCCAAAAGAGCCAATCAACAGCGCATTTTTATTACCAAACAACCAAAGGAGCAAGGAGACTGCCAAAGAGAACACGACTCCCTGGATAAGGATCCCGCGGAAATAACGAGTAAGCACTTCACTGGATTCATTTACAGCCGTCTGTACATTTTTTTCTTGCTGGTCTGGTACCACGGCGTGGATAATATCGGTGAATAGCCCATTGTCTTGCAAAAAGAAAAAAAGGATAAAGGTTATAGAAACTATCGCAACTACAATATTGCCTGCTATGCCTATAAACTTACTGATGAAATCGCCCAAAAGGGTGGGTTTGAACGAAACGCTCAAAAACTCTTGAGTTCGGGTGGCCAAGGACTCCCCTGGAGAGATCAGGCCAAGTTTGTGCATTTGCAGGTCGAGATTAAAAAATACTGGCCTTAATTTTTCTCCAAGTGCTTGATAATCAACCGTTGAAAGATTTCGAGCCTGCTCCACGATCGTCGGCACAAAAAGAAGCAGCACACCCGTCACGAGCACATAAAAAGTCAAAATGGTGAGCAGGGCGGCAGCAGAGGTCCCCATTCGGAAACGCCCGATTCGCAACTGTTTGCGATAAAAAACCACCATGGGTCGGCCCAGCATGGAGAGTACCCACGCGATGAGCACAAAACTTACGATGTCAGAAAAATAATAGACGATCAAGCCAAGAATTGCCAGGCCAAGGAGCAATATGAAGTTACGGTTGAGAAAATTCATGGGATGTTGGGTTTTTGATGGTAAAGTATACCTAAAACCGGTGTTTAGGGTTGGTGTACCTGACCATTACTTTGCTTCAATTCTGCCAATGTTTTTTCCAACTCCAGCACTTTTCGTTGTAGATCCGGCAAATTTTTGAACACGATATGCGCTTTGATAAAATCCCTGTATCCGATGGCAGGGCTGCCAAAAACGGCTGTTCCAGGGGTGTCTATGGTGGAAGCCAAACCGCTTTGCGCTTGTATTTGTGTGCCTTCTGCAATTCTTATATGGCCCGCAAAACCGGCTTGTCCGCCCACCTGTACGTTGGACCCGAGCTGCGTGCTACCTGCCACGCCAACCTGAGCAGCAATGATCGCATTTTGACCTATTTCCACATTGTGAGCAATGTGGATCAGGTTGTCCAATTTTGCGCCTGAACGTATTACGGTACTTCCTAAACTTGCCCGGTCAATACAAGTAGAGGCCCCGATTTCTACCCTATCTTCCAGAACCACCTTTCCAACCTGCGGTATTTTGGTCCATGACTGATCAGCTTGAGGCGCAAACCCAAAACCATCCGCCCCGATCACGACATTGGCGTGGAGAATACAGTCGTTGCCAATTTCACAGTCAAAATGCACACGAACCCCCGGGTAAAGTATGCAGTTGTCGCCGATTCGCACATTGCGTCCGATGAAAACCTGCGGGTATATTTTGCAATTTTGACCGATCACCGCACCTTGTTCAACAACCGTGAACACCCCTATTTCGGTGCCTGCGCCTACTTTTGCCTCAGGATGAATAGAAGCGTTTTCAGAAATGGTGGCGCCATTTGAGTTGTTGGCTTCAGCAATGATTTTGAGCAAAATTGCGAGCGAGGTCCGCACATCTGCGGTACGAATTAGAGTAGCCGATATCGGTTTTTCGAGTTGGAACTTATTGTTAACCAGCAAGATACTTGCTTGCGTGGTATAAACAAATGCTTCGTATTTTGGATTGTCCAAAAAAGTGAAATCGCCCGGCTGGGCAGATTCAATAGGTGCGCCACGAGTCACGGAGGCATTGGGGTTGCCTTCAACCGTGCCGCTGATTAATTGCGCTATTTGTGCGGCGGTCATTGTCATGCTGGATGCAGAATGTACCAAATTATGAGATATATACAGTTGGGGCAGTACCGCAAAGGTAGGAAAGGATGTTCTTTAGGAGGGAGACTAATTTATTTGGGGCAATTTGATATGGAACGCGATAAAGCCATTTTGTATGCAGCCATCCATTATGACTCACCATTTCCCCGTCGCCACTGCGATCTTGGAATCCCCTGCTCCATAATAAAGTAGCCATCGTCCGTTCAGATAAACCATGCCTTCCAGAAAACAGACATTGGCCACCTGGCCTGACTGTTCATAATCGCGCTCGGCTGTGAGCAGGTATTTATCCGAACGTGCCAGTATTTTCGAAGGGTCTTTGGATGAAAAAAGGGCTTGCCCCACAGAGTAAGCGTCTGCACCCAGGGATTTATCTCCACTACTGGCACTGTTTGCACTGTTGTACAACATATGGATACCCTCTTTTCGAATCAAGGCAAATGGACCAGGTTCTACCAGGCGGCTGTCGAATTTCCCGGAACGGGGCATCATCACGCGCTTGAGTTTCCCTTTTTTGTCTTCCAGGGGTTTCCAGGACAAAAGGTCTTCCGAAGTAGCCATGAAAAGGTCTGTATCGCCCCAATACATCCAGTATTTCCCGCTTACTTTTTTGGCTGTAACCTGGCTGCCGTCCTGTTCGCAGACGATAGCGCCAGACTTTGACCATAAATTGCGGTATTTTCGCTCCGTGAGCACCAACCCGTGTTTTTCCCAATTGACCAGGTCGCGCGAGGAGGCGATGCAAAGTCTGGCCACCTGTTTGTCGTAGGAAGTGTAGGTCATCACATAAAGCCCATCGTCTCGACGCACCACGCGGGGGTCTTCGCATCCACCCTCCCATTCAAATTCTTTCATGTTATCGGTGTTAGGAAACAACACCGGCACAGGGTTTTTGCGAAATTCCGTACCGTTGCGGCTGTTGGCAATTCCGATGCGGGAGGTGCCATGCTCGTCTTGTGCGCGGAACAACATCCACACTCGACCGTCTTTGACCACTGCAGAGGGGTTGAACACTGCTTTTTTTTCCCAGTCCACCTTTTTACGGCGAATGGGGCAGTAGAAGTCTGGTTTGGAATCAGGCTCCATCAAGGGGTTGTACTCATCGAGCCGGTCTATGGATTTGAACATCCAAGCCGTGCCTTTTACTGCTTTTTGGCCACCAGAGCAGGCTGACAATACTGAAAAAAGGAAGAAAAGGAAGATCAGTTTTTTCATAATAGAGATCAAGTATAAGAGGAGTTGTGGGGCCAAGTGAGGCGGTGACTTGCCTCACTACCACCGCTGAAAACCTACACTTTTATGCGAACTCCTGCTTGCCGCAAACGTAAGCAGGATGGTTCATTTTGGCCCAATCAAATCCCACAAATTGCCGTATAAGTCCTCAAAAACCGCCACGGTTCCGTATTCCTCCACGGATGGAGCACGGACAATAGCGACCTCGTTTTCAATCAGTTGTTGATAATCCCGCCAAAAATCGTCGGTATGCAGGAAAAGGAATACCCGGCCCCCGGTTTGGTTGCCTACGCGACTTTTTTGCTCCTCGTTGGCGGCCCTGGCGAGCAATAACGAACAGCCCCCGCCGCCTTTGGGCGACACTACAACCCAGCGCTTGGTTTCACTCAACACGGTGTCTTCGATCAACTCGAAGTTCAGTTTTTGGGTGTAATATTTAATGGCTTCATCGTAGTCGCGCACGACGAGAGCGATTTGGGCTAGACGTTGTTTCATGCTCAAAGATTCAACCAATAAACTACTTTCAGCACTATGGCCTTGTTTTTTGGTGCAAAAACCCTAACGGGAGAGTTCGGAATTCGCTCCGCGTAGGAATTGTCCGTATAAACCAAAAACAGGTCCGAAACCGGCGCAAACCGCCACTGCATTCGAGCGTTCAAGTTGAAGTTGTTGTATTGGGTATTGTACTGCATAAACGCACTGAGAAACAGATCGCGGCGAAAGGACAATTCTACCCTGGGTCCTATGAGCCAAAAATCAGCGGAGGCATAGGGTTCTGGCAAGCGGATTCTATTGTAGCTGTACTGAACCGAAAACCGTCCTTTTGGCTGCCATCGATAAGCCAAAAGGCCATCGCTGCTGAAAATAGTGCCGTTGAAGAAGCCGGCATATCTCAGCTCTACACTTCCCTGCCAGTCATTGGATGTTCCTGTAAAATATTCAGTGCGAGCACCGTAATTGTTGTAGCCGCCCACCGGCAACTCAGCTTGCCCCGAATTGCTTGGGTCGAACGGCTCGAACAAATAAACATAGCCATTGAAAACCGCTGCATTTAACTCCGACTGGTCTGTAAACTTCATACCGGAATAAATGGACAGGTCCCGGTCAGTATTCTGACCATTTAGCCCAAAAGTCAGGGATCCTTCTGCCCCGAGATTAATATTGGTCACATGTTTGGCTGCCCAGCCATTTTTAGGGTAAATCTGCATTCCAATACCCGGATAAAGCCCCTGAACGCCTTTTCGTGGAACAAATCCCGCTTCTGCAGAATACGAGGAGTCCACCCGCCAATAACCAAGGTTTGCGTTGAAATAACGGTCGCGATAGCCCAAAAAACCGGCTGCTGTGGACCCGCATTGGGCTTTGTCGGGAGAAAAAGATCGATGGTAGTAGGCTTCGCCCTCCCAACGATTATCCGGGGTATAAAGGTTGTACTCCAGTCCAGCCACTCGATTCCAGGGTTGCCAATCGCTGCGTTGTACCTCTCCAAGATCGGTCAAAAAATTCTGCTTATTGACAAACACCCCACTGATGGTGCTCCGGGAAAAGACTTTTTGCTGCAGCGTCACAACGCTAAAATTAGCTGCCGGAAGCACGGTTGTGGAATCCCAATCACGTCGTTTGGTTTGCATATTGAGCAGGCCAACGCGCAAGTCGTCTGTCAGTTTGCCGCTAAGGCGCGCGCCAGCCACGATGGGTACCTTTTCATTTTGGCCGGTAAGGGGGTTATAGGCCAACCCGATTCGGCGAGAGAAAAAAGGCCGGGTATCCGGAAAACCGTACATGGCAAACAAGTCCCGGTTTTCGAGAAAAAACTGTCTGGTTTCGGGGAAAAAGAGCTCAAACCGGCTCAGGTTGGCCACTTGTCGGTCCACTTCTACCTGGCTGAAATCAGGATTAATGGTCAGGTCCAGGTTGAGGCCAGGCGTCAGGCCGATTTTTACATCGCCGCCCAAATTGCCCGTCCAGTTTTGTTTTTTATCCGAAACATTCAAGGTGTTTTCATCCCGCAAATAATCCAGTGATGCGCCGCCGATGGCATAGGGTATCAGACTGATGTTTGCGCCGGGTTTGGGCGGCGGGGTATCCCAAATGAGTCGGCCGGCAAAGCTCAGATTGGTTGGGCGATATTGGAATGGAGCAGGAGCCCAAACACTTGTTTCGAAGTCTTTGAGCTTGGTTCGAATGAATTGCAGCCCCCAGGAATTTTCGCCATCAGCCAAATTGTAGCGCAGGGTTTTGAATGGAATGGCAATCTCCACTGTCCAGTAATCATCGAAGTTTTGTACGGCAGAAAACCATTTGTTGTCCCATTCAAGCGCAAAGTTTTCGCCATTGGAAACCAGGCCTTCCCGCTGAACATTAAGGGGGCTTACACTAAAAATAAAGCCGTTGAGGCCGTCTTTGCTGGGGTCGAACATCACATTGATCACATCGGTTGTGCCACCTCCAAAATCGCGGCGGAGGCTCTGTACGGTATAGTCGGCGCGGTTTTCGCGACAAACTACCCCTATGTAAAGGTTCTGGTTGTCGAATGTCAGCCGGGCCTCAGTCGCCCAAGGGCTATAAGCAGTATCGTTCGGGAAGATGAGTTTGAATCGTTCTGCTTTTTCCTCACCGGTTTGCCAGGCAGGCTCGTCGAGGGTGCCATCCAGTTTGATGTCAACGGTGGCTTTTTTTACACGGATTTGATAATTATCGGCATTATTTTGGCCGAACAGGGAAATGGCCGCAGAAAGAATGAGGCCAGCAATAAGGGCGGATTTCATAGCAAAAAATTTGAACCGCGAAGGTAGGGAGTCGCTATAACCAGCGAGTTACGTTGAGGGTGGGAACTTGGAAGTTCGTCGGTTTTACGATTCAGCGCCCTGCGCCACCCGCTTCATCTCTGCTGCCAGATCCGGGCCCAAATACCGGTCTATCACATGGTGTACCCAATAAATGACCGGGGTCATCAGGAAGGCTATCAAACCCTTGTACAGGTAGTTCATGATCGAAATTGCCAACACCATAAAAAAAGGCAATTGCTGCCCGATGTAAAGCGCAATGAACACCACCACAAAACTGTCCAGAAACTGCGACACGAGGGTGCTTCCAGTGGCGCGCAACCAAAGTTTGCCTTCTCCTGTCCGGGCCTTGATTCGGTGAAAAATAGCCACATCTACTACTTGAGAGATCAAAAAAGCAAACAGTGACCCAACAATTATCCAAAGGCTTTGCCCAAAAACCACGGAATAAGCCGTGTTGTAATCGCCCACCTGAGTCCGTAAAGCGGCGGCTTCTTCGGGTAAAAGACTGGGTTTGATGTGCGCCGTACGCCACCAATCGGCAGGCTCCAGTCCCATGGCGAAATACAACATCAGAAAACCATAGGCGATGAGCCCTGCCGTCAGATACGAGACCAACCGCACTCCGCGTGGTCCAAAATATTCGTTCATCAAATCGGTGATCACAAAAACTACCGGCCATAAAAGCACCCCCGCCGTAAGCGTGAACGACAGCCCGGACTGGCCCATTAAAGACCAGTCAACCGGCATGAAGCCCAAAGTTTTTTCCAAAGAAAAAAGCTTTACCCCCATGAACTCAGCTACCAGGGCATTGGCTACAAAAAAGCCAGCCATAAGCGTCCACAGCAGGTTGGATTTGGAGGAGAAGAAGTTGTGCATGGTTCAAGAAAGTTTTAGGACCCAAAAGAATATCCAATTTTCAACAAGGAATTTCCAATGTCCAAGTAGGCCTCGTGATTGGACATTGGAAATTCCTCAGCCTTCATCTTCCTCACTATCACAATGATAATGCTGCTTCGGGCGGCTTGGTTTTTCGCCTCCTTCTCCGCCTTTTTTCTCCGCCTGCAGTTTCTGGATTATGCGCGCCCGTTCCTTTTGCACTTCCTCCTGATGTTTCATATCTTCTTGACGGTCAAAGAATAAAATGCCATCCACCCAGGTTTTTTCTGCCTTGGCATAAACAGACAGCGGATTGTCGTTCCACAAAACAAGGTCAGCATCTTTGCCGCTTTTGATGCTGCCGGTTTGGTTGTCCACATGAAGCAGCTTAGCCGGATTGATGGTCACCATTTTCCAGGCATCGTGTTCGTTCATGCCGGCGTACATAACAGATTTGGCGGCCTCCTGATTCAGGCGACGGGCCATTTCGGCATCGTCGGAGTTTATTGCAACGACCACACCTCGGTCGGCCATCATTTTCGGACTATACGGAATGGCGTCATAAACCTCAAATTTATAAGCCCACCAATCGGCAAACGAGGATGCCCCTGCGCCGTGTTTCGCCATTTTATCGGCCACTTTATACCCCTCCAGAATGTGGGTGAAGGTATTCAACTTGAATTTATACTGCTCTGCCACCCGCATCATCATGGTGATCTCGGATTGAACGTAGGAGTGACAGGTGATGAATCTTTTGGAATCCAGGATCTCGGAAAGTGCATCCAGTTCAAGATCCCTGCGGAAGGGTTTGCCAGAATTTTTCAGGCGTGCGTACTCCTGGGCACGGGCGAAGTAATCGATATAAACTTGCTCCACGCCCATCCGGGTTTGTGGGTACCGACTGCCGCCTTCACGGCCCCAATTGCTTTGTTTTACGTTTTCACCAAGCGCAAATTTGATAAACCCCGGCCAGTTTTGAAATTTCATTTCCTCTGGCGAAAAGCCCCAACGGAGTTTGAGCAATTGGGTTTGGCCGCCAATCGGATTGGCCGAACCATGAAGTATATGGCTGCTCGTTACGCCTCCAGCCAACTGCCGGTAGATGTCAATATCCTCAGAATCAATTACATCGCCAATCCTAACTTCAGCAGAGGATTCCTGTGTGCCTTCGTTGATATTACGGGTGGCAGCAATGTGCGAATGCTCGTCAATGATGCCTGCAGTCAGGTGTTTGCCTTCGCCATTGATCAGGATGGCGTTGTCTTGCACAGGGAGTTTACGTCCCACTTTTTGAATTTTTCCGTTAGAGATAAGCACGTCTGTATTGGCGAGTACGCCTTCTTTTTCGCTCGTCCAAACTGTGGTGTTTTGAATCAAAACAGTTTGAACCCGTGGTTTTTCCTTCCAACCGAAAGCTGTGAAGGGGTAAGTCACATCGCCCAGGGTAGGCGGCGTTGAAACGGCCTCTTGCTTTTTTGGTTTTTCAGGCTCTGCTGGATTGGCATAGCTGGCCGACCAGGAGATCCAGGACCCATCCTGGAGGGTGCCATTTCCGGACATGACCTTGTTCCCGACCGTGCCTGAAAGTGACACAAATCCTTTTTTAAGGGAGTCTGGCTGGAAAGAAAGTGAAACGAGACCGCTTGGGTGGTAGCTAAAATTGGCCTTGACCTTGGAACTGTCAGGCTTCATGATCTGTGCCTCCGGCGATTCGGATTTTCCTTTGATAGTCAGGGTGTAAGATTCATTTTCAACCTTCAAATTATAACTGCCCATATTGCTTTTTGGGAAGGATTTATCCACCGAAACATCAAAAGCGCGGCCTTTCACCCAGTTTTCCTGAATCTTGGTTTCGGCCTTGAAAATGCTCCCGTTAGTAAGAATAAAATTGGCCGTTTTGCCAGGTTCCAGGCTTCCAATTTGGGTATAAGCGTTTACAAAATTGGCTGGATTGTAAAGCAAGGCTTTTAGCGCCGTTTCCTCATCCAGCCCATATTCAATGGCTTTCCGCAGGTTTTCCCAGAATTTGGATTTTTCCTTCAATCCATGGGAAGTAAGACAAAAAGGAATTCCTGCAGATTGCAAACGAGCAGGGTTAGCAGGGGCTAGTTCCCAGTGTTTAAGGTCCTTTAGAGGTGTGTTGAGCGCATCAAAAGGATCGCGCACATCGTAACCTTCCGGGAAATTGAGCGGAACGATAAGGGGAAAGCCTGTCAGTACGATCTCGCTGAGGCGCTGGTAATCGTCGCCTGCAGATTTGACGATGTATTTGGCGCCAAATTCCTGACCCAGTCGGGAAATGCGCAATACATCGAGTTTTTCGCCTGCTTCAAAAATCTGCGGGAGGCTTTGAGCGGCATTCCAGGCGTCCATCGAAAGGTTTTCTTCTTCTTTGTAACCCGTTGATTTATACCATTGTCCGTCTAAATAAGTTTGGCGCAACAAGGCAATGATGCCCATGAGCGAAGAGGGGTAACTTTGGGTGCTGATTCCTTTGATAAACGAAAAGTGCTGGCTGGCTTTTTCGCTTAAGATCAGCTCGTGTTCGCGCAGATCCCCAGGCAAAACAAGTGCGCCAGTTCCTCGGCAAATACCATCGGCCCGGTGGGTGAGCAAGGCCCCAAAACCCAGTTTGCGCCATTCTTCGGCGGCTTTGGAATCATTTGAAAACTCGGCAGCTGCGCTATATTCTGGCCGCAGGGCCTGATTCCAACTGTAAGCGCCTTTTTTGTTGGAAAAGGGTTGTGCCGGCCTGCCAAAGCCTCCACCACCTTCGCCGCGGGGTGGCACCGCAAGCCCATAATCTGTGGCATATAAATCAATAAAAGAAGGGTAAATGGTTTTACCCGTGCAATCATGGGTGACCGCATCTTTTGGAACTGCTACATTAAGCCCGGCAGCCTCCACTTTTCCGTCGCGGATGAGCAGCGTAGCGCCTTCCACACGGGTTTTGTAATCAATGTAAATAGTTGCATTGGTGAAAGCGTGCAAACCCGTGCGTTCATCGGAAGGAGCAGGGGTAGGAAAGGTGATCTGGGCCTTAAGCGATGAACAGTAAACAATGAACGATAAGGCAAACAAAAGGCAGAGCCTGGTCGATTTTATCATGGAATAGAAAATTTTTGCGGCGTGAAGGTAAAAAAGGATAGGAATAATGTTAACTTCTTAGTTTTGACCCTTATTCCATTTTTAAAATTACTTACCAGGTTTTCTATGCGCATAATTACCCTTGTTTTACTGATCGCCTTGAACTTGAGCAACTCCCTTCCCGCTCAAACACTTGTTTCTGCCACATTTCTAGGCCAAAAAACCCAGGCAGAATTGTTTGTTGAATTCAACAACCTGCCCTTTATCCAATATGGTGCAAAGTATTACAGTATCACCTACACCACAAAAAGTGTACAGGGGGTGCTGGACACAGCTTCGGGACTGCTTGCGATGCCAGACAATCCATCGCGGATCTACCCTCGATTGGTGTATCAACACGGCACCTCCGGCTCCAGGCAGGACGTACCTTCCCTCAATGTGCTCACAGATGGAGAGGGAATCGTTGGGCAATTGTTTGCCGGACTCGGCTATGTAGCGTTCTTGCCGGATTATCTGGGCCTGGGGAACAGCTCAAAGGGCTTTCACCCGTATGTCCATGCAGAAAGCGAGGCCTGGGCTGCGATGGATATGTTGCGTGCAGGAGAACAGTTTTTGCAGCAGAATCAAGTGGTTACGAACAATCAGTTGTTCATCACGGGCTACTCACAGGGGGGGCACGGGGCAATGGCATTGCACCGGGCCATTGAGCAAGACCCAACACAGGAATTTGAAGTGACCGCGGCAGCGCCCATGTCCGGGCCGTATAGCATTTCCGGGGTAATGCGGGATTTGATCCTCACCGATGCCGTGTATTTCTACCCGGCTTATATTCCAAACACAGCTTTATCGTACCAAACGGTGTATGGCAACCTGTTCAATGATGTGGGTGAGGTGTTCAAACCGGCTTATGCAGCGATGATCCAGTCATTTTATGAGGGCCAAATCAATTTGTCCAGTTTGAACAATCAATTGATCGCAACCCTGACCACCAACGAAGGCGCTTCCCGGCCTTTCAAGATGTTGCAGGAAAGCATCATTCAGGCTGTTCAGACCAACCCCGACCATCCCATCAATCTTGCTCTGGATGCCAATGACACCTACGACGGAAACTGGTTGCCCAAGGCTCCCTTCCGGCTTTTCTATTGCATGGAAGACGATCAGGTACCCTACCGAAACAGCCTGCTGGCACGGGATTCATTCCTGGCTGCGGGCATAACCAATTTTGCCATCAGTGATGTATTGCCTACGGCAGACCACGGCGAATGTTACGTGCCGGCCATGACCAATACCCTGATCTTTTTCCTTGGATATCAGCAAATTGGAACAGTAAAAACTTCAACTCCTGCAAACAGCCAGAATTATAGCATTGCACCAAATCCGGCTCAGGACGTGATATCTACCAGCGAACTGCCCGCTGAATGCCGTATTGAAATTGTGGATTTCAACGGTAAATTGATAAAAACCGAGCTATTGAGCGCGGGTGCGCATTCATTGAATATTTCAGAGATACCAAATGGGATTTACCTGGTTCGATTCCTCGTGAAGGGAGGGGCTCGGGTAGAAAAATTAGTGGTGCAACGCTGAGCTGATACCTCCTCCTGCTTTAGAGGTATCAGCTCGGTTCAAAAAACATATCACAGCTTAGCCAATTCCCCTTTCAGGAAGTCGATCACTTTGATCTCCACAGTATCTACGTTCCGCAATTCAGCAAGGTACACCGAGACCCAATCTCCCAAATGCACCAACCATAGCGCTTTTTCGATTTGAGATTTGCCTTTGGAATACACCTCAATAGAAGTCTGTGTGTAATGTTCTACGATGTCTTTGTTGATATCCGTGCGTATAGATGTACGCGGGTGATCGTCGTGATTGCGAAGCCAGATCACGGCCACATCGGGGCGTTGGTCGCGCCAGCCCACCAGTTCGTTGTGGTTCATTTCAGGGACGACATGGTGCCAGCAAAGCATTTTGGCGTTTTCATTGATCTGTTGGCGCCAACGCACCGCCACCGCTTCGGCATGGTCGGCGATGTAAAGCACGGGGGTTTTGCCGAAAAGGAACCCGGCTATTTTGCGGGCATGTTTTTGGATGGCGGTTTGGTCCCGGGTGAGGAGTTTTTGAGCAGAAGCTATGTTGTTCAACAATTTGCCAGGAATAAGTTTGGCAGCGCGGAAAACACCCAGTTGCGCAACCACAGAATAACCGAGGCAAGCCCGAGGACTGCTCCAACCACCAGGCAATTGTACATAATCATAGCCGTGTTTTTTGGCCAGTTCGATGAGTTTTCCGCCGGAAGCGATGCAAACGATTTTTGCGCCGGTGCTGCTGAGTTGATCAAAGGTGCTGAGCGTTTCTTCTGTGTTGCCGCTATAAGACGAACAGATGGCAAGCGTGTGTTTATTCACCCAGGCCGGAGCCTGGTAGCCTTTGCTGACCACAACAGGAAGTTTGCAGGTGCTCCGAACAAAATCCTGAACAAATCCGCCGCCGATACCGCTGCCGCCCAGGCCGGAGATAAAGACCGAACGGAAGGGAGAACCGTGTTTTTTTAATACGATTTTTTGAGCAATTTCGAGGGCTTCCCCCAATTGGGCTGGGAAGCGGGCAATCATTTTATCCATGTATGAATGAGTGAGTAAATGTGCGATTGATTGAATGGTGGAATTTCGAGGCGCAAAACTAATAACTCAGCTTCCGGCATAATGATGTAATTTTAAACGTTTTCTCGATGCTCACTCAACAATGCCTTATTATTCATGAAACAAACTGGTTCATTGTCGTTTTTTGTTGCATTTGCTTTTTTAAGCATCCAGATTCTTCCAGCTCAGCAGTATGTATGGGCAAGTTCAAACCTCAATCTTCGTAAAACGCCCGATTTCAAAGGCGAGATACTTGCCGAATTGCCCTACGGCACGCCCATTGAATTTCTAAGCTATGCCCAGATGGAAAAAGGATTTAGTGAGATTGGAGGCGATTACGAGGAGCCTGTCCGGGTTAAACTGGATTTGTGGGACTATTCTCCCAACATGGATCCCTACAATCTCTGGGGCTCTTGGATCAGGACAAAACACCTTGGGATAGAAGGTTTTTTATTCGACGGCTACCTGAGCGGAATGCCGCCCAATGTGTTACCCATTGAGAAAGAAGGCGAATTCCCAACCGTTGCTGAAGGCATGAAAGCCCTGCACAATTATTATGTCCAAAAACACGGCGCCTTGCTTGACGACGACACGGCAACCATTTTTGGCGATGGCACTTTTCTTAAGCATGGCAACAAAAAATTTGAGGAAACGACGTGGGTGTTTCCCCATTTAAGCGAACATGACGGCTTTTTGTTGCTGGACTATTTTCTAAACCTTCAAAAAAAATCACACACGGAAAACGCCGAATGGTTCAAATATTCCGGTTTTGATCGCAGTTCAGGATTGGTCCGATTAAGTTTCTTTTACCAGGGTTTCTCCAATATGGTACTTGATATTTTTTTCTGTAGAAACATGATGATAGTCGTCTCGGAATGGGGTGGCGATTGACTGGAGTCCTAACATGAATGGCATTTTGAGTGTTTGGCGTTAAAAAAGTAAGTTTTTTAAGGCTGAACGGAGGGTGGCTGATAAGTGGTGGCATGGGCTTTTAGGTCATGCCACCACTTATCAGCCACCTTCATTATTTTGAAAGCGAAGAAAAACAAATCTTATTTGGTTATTTAATTGTGGTTTTCTTACCTTTGCGCCCCTCGAAAAGCCCGGTGCTATTTCAAATAAGTAGCCGGGCGAGAATTTCTCATTTAAATTTTCAATTTCAAACCATGGCAGTCAAAATTCGCCTGCAACGCAAAGGCCGCAAAGCCGCCCCTTTTTACCACATCGTAATTGCTGATAGCCGCTCACCCCGTGACGGGAAGTTTATCGAAAAAATCGGCACTTACAACCCGCTTACCGTTCCTGCTTCTATTGAATTGGACCGTGCTCGCGCTTTTCACTGGATAGGTGTGGGCGCCCAACCAACTGATACGGTGAACGCCATCCTTCGTTTCAAAGGCGTTTTGTACCAAAAACATCTCCAAAAAGGCGTTGCAAAGGGTGCTTTCGACCAAGAGAAGGCCGATGAAATGTTGGTAAAATGGATTGAAGAAAAAGAGCAACGCATTGAAAAACAACGCGAAGATACCAAAGATGCCAAGAAAAAATTCGTGGCAAAGGTGGATGGCACCGCTAAGGTAAAGGTAAAGCCAGCACCTGTTGTGGAAGAAGCTCCGGCAGATGAAGAAGCCATTGAGGCCGCTCCCGAAATGGAAGCAGCCGCAGAAGCTCCGGTTGAAGTATCTGCCGAAGCAGCGGCCGAAGAGGCTCCTGTTGAAGCATCTGCCGAAGCAGCGGCTGAAGAGGCTCCTGTTGAAGCATCTGCCGAAGCAGTGGCTGAAGAGGCCGCCCCAGAAATGGAAGCAGCTGAAGAGGCTCCTGTTGAAGCTCCCGAAGAGGCTGCATCAGAGGAAGCAGTTCCAGGTGAAGAAGAAAAAACAGAAGAATAATACAAGTTTTTCAGGGCATCTGCCTACATTTGCCCTCGAAGCATGTTCGATGAAAGACCTGATGAAGCCCTTGATGGCTTCATCGGGTCTTTTTCAAAATAGCATTGACAATTAAGGCAAAACGCCCAAGTCACAAAGGCCCTCCCAAGAGCCCGAATTTCTCTCAAACTCTCACGTTATACATTATTATGCAAGCTTTAGACGACCAATATTATGACCGCCTGAACGAAATAGCGGCAGGCATTCAGGATTCCGAAAACCTCGCCCTCTATCTCGAAGAGGAGGAAGACGAGTATTACAATGCCCTGCGCACAGAGTTTGAACCGATGCTTTCAGCCTTGCACCACCAGGTAGCATCAGAGGCCCCATTACAGCTGGTTACCTTTGAAAAATACCTTTTGGAGCCACCGTTTGAAGGGCTTTACCTGCCCCGTATTCTTGGCTTTTCGGTGCTGCGCAACGAGATCACAGATCAGTTCAAGTATGTCAGGCCCAACGACCACTTTAAAGAAATATTGATTGCGATTTGCAAAAGCGTTCATTTTGAACAACTTAAAAAGCGCATCGGCCAAAGCATCACGGTTGGTTTCGCGCTCAGCAGCGATATTTGGATCACCAATTTGATGAGCCTGGTAGAGAACAAGCGCATCCGTTATTTCCTTCAGCAGTTGAAACAAGACCGTTTCCGGGACCTGAAGGACCGCGAGGACATCTATAACCGGTACTCCAACCAGTTCCGCAACGAGCAGTATCATTCAGCAGATTTCCCCAAAACTTTGGGCGAAATGAAATCAAATTTCTCCGCGCTCCGCCAATTTCTGCTCAAGCGCTTCGGGACCGGGGCAGGAAACGAGAGCCTGAAAGGTCAAATAATTGATTTTTTGAACAAAAAAGAATTCCATAGCACCGAGGAGTACCTTGAAATGCTCTCAATTTGTGGCAATTTCATAGACTTCGACCCGGCCGAGCGCAAGGCTTTCGCAACCCATTTTGAGCGGGAGCGGCGTTCTTTTCAGGAATTTGACACCAAATATTTGCGCTTTCTCTTGCAGCTTTACAATTCGCCCGGTATCAGTGCCGTAAATGACGAGCGCATGAGCCAGGCCATAGACAAAATGTACAAAGATCGAATTGCAGATTATTACCGCATCGCCGACAAAATCCACAGCCTCGGATATGTGCACCCCGACTCCATTGAAGCGGTGAAGGATTTCTACAATGGCCATGCAGGACTTGCGGTCGAGACAGAATGTTTGCGCCAATTGGTGATCAATTATTTTGACCGCCTGGTAAAAGGGCTTACAGAAAATGAGTATGCCGATTATTTCGAGTTGACCAAAATATTTGGCCTTTACATGCAAATCTTTGGCAATCAGGAATTTAACCAGGAAGTCGAGAAAATGTCGCTGAATTACATCGATAAATTGCTCAAAGTATTCACCGACAAACGCGCGAAGGACTACCAGGATGTGAAACGTTTTGTTTCCACCCAGTTTGTGGACTTTAAATTTTTGACCGATAAGGAAGTGGTGGAATTGTTCAAAACACGCCGCAAGCGGCGTAAAAAATCGGAAGAGGAGGGCGAGTAGATTTTCGATTTTTTACCCTTGATTTCCGATTCCCGTTTATCGAAGATTTGATGCAGAAAATCTATTCGCAGGCTTGGTTGTTTTTTCTGGAAATACCTTCGCCCACGATTTGATTCCCATTGACCACATTCACTCATTGACCATATCTCCACATAATGTCAGTACTTCTTTTCTTAATCACGCTCTACATCCTGCTTGGCTTAAGCATGATGAAATTGTTCGAAAAAGCGGGCATTCCCGGCTGGAAAGCGCTTGTGCCCGGAATAGCGGCGATAGAGTGGTGCAAACTAGTAGGCCGAAAGTCTCAGTATGCTTTGTGGTTCCTGTTTCCAATCGTCAACATTTTCATTTATGCGAGCATGGTGATTGACATGATCCGTTCTTTTGGGCGACATGGATTTTGGGATTCTGTTTTGGCGGTGGTATATGCACCGGTGTCGTTTTTTCTGGTTGGGCGAGATTCCACTGCGAAATACGAAGGGCCGATTTTAGAAAAGGAGCGCGAGTTTCACCGCTTGCACCATGAGGCTTTGGAAAAAAAAGACACCTTAGGTCTGAAAAAACTCGAAGGGCAATACCCGCAGTTCAAAAAATCCGGATTGCGCGAGTGGACGGAGGCTATTGTTTTTGCGGTGTTTGCGGCAGCTTTTATCCGGATGTTCCTGATTGAAGCGTATGTTATTCCCAGTTCCTCCATGGAGGGCAACTTGAAAGTGGGTGATTACCTTTTCGTTAGCAAGGCGCACTATGGAATTCGGACACCCATGACGGTGATCCAATTCCCCTTGATGCACAATGTGATGCCCCTAACAGGCAACGAATCTTATCTGGAAAAACCGTCACTCCCGTATTTTCGTCTTCCTGCCATCGAAACGATCGACCGCAACGAACCGGTTGTTTTCAACTGGCCAGCTGGCGATAGTGTCTATATAGTGCCAGGGCGCAGCTGGGATATTGGGCAATGGAACCGGAATAACCTGGCAGAGGATTATAGAGGTCAAGATTTGCCTTTAATTACACGGCCTGTAGACAAAAAAGACCACTACATAAAGCGTTGCGTGGCCATAGCTGGCGACAGCCTTCAAATTCGTGACGGGCAACTGTTTGTGAACGGTCAGGCAGCGCAAAACCCGGTTCACCGACAATTCAAATATCAAGTCAAAAAAGGCGGCGCTCCTTTGAGCACCCAAAAGCTTCTCGATATTGGCGTGAGTATTTATGATTGTGATGATCCTCGTTTTCCTAAAGGTACGGCAATGAAAAATGGGATTTTCAATCTTGATGACGCCCAATTAGCCAAAATAAAATCCTGGGGGTTTGAAGTGGCCAGGTTAAAAAACTCTCCACGCGCTGGCGCCCTTTTCCCCAATGATTCCAGACAGGACAGTACTTGGACCATTGATAATTATGGCCCTATCTGGGTTCCTAAAAAAGGGGCGACGGTAGAACTTACGCTCAACAGTTTGTCCTTCTATTGGCGTGCTATTCAAGTATATGAGCACAATAAACTTGAGGTTCGAAACGGTAAAATTTATATTAACGGCCAGGAGGCTAACTCTTACACCTTCAAACAGGACTATTTTTGGATGCAGGGCGACAACCGCCACAATTCCGAGGACTCTCGTTTTTGGGGCTATGTGCCTGAAGATCACATAGTTGGAAAACCATTGTTTATTTGGTTCTCCACCAAAAACGGCAATATGCGCGAAGGAATCAATTGGAACCGTATATTCAAATCGGCGAGTTCGATGTGAGCATTCCGGGCTGAGCTGATTTGACTCAGACTCAACCTCGCACCAACTCAATGTACCCGCTCAACACTCCTGGCCTAAGCACTACCCCGCCCACGCGGCTTTCATAGACCTTGCAGACATAAAAATAAGTGCCTTCTGCCAGTTGGTTCCCGTTTTCGTTGGCGCCACGCCAATTGATATTCGGGTCGTTGGTTTTGTAAACCAGGTTCCCCCAGCGGTTAAAGATTTGCATATCAACACTTTGCACAAATCGCCAGCCGGGAAAGGGGGTGTACAGGTCGTTAGCTCCATCGCCGTTGGGTGAAAAGGCGTTGGGAAGTTCATAGTTGGGGCAATTATCGACACAAAACAGGTTGCTCAACAGGCTTTCGTTGCCTACTGAATCAAGGGCAGAAACGGCATAGCAACCTGCCAACTGATTTTCCAGCAAATGCTCGAAAGTGATATTGGTTTCTCCGGACTGGTCTGCCAATAGGGTGAGCGGTTCGCCTTCCACTGGTGTAAACCAAATATGGTAGCCCACCGCATCGTCCGTGCCATCACAGGCAAGATTGGGATTGGTCCATGTGAGATGATTAAGGTAAGGCGGAATGGGGTTGGCTGTTGGGTCGTCACATAAATTGGACACAATCAGCACGGGCGCACAAGGAGGTACGGTGTCAATCGGGGTACCGCATTGCTCCTGCGATTTGTTGAACAATGGGTTCAAAAGCCCTCCCACGCTGTAGGTGCCTTCGGTTTCCACAAAATAGCAGTACTCCTTTCCATTCACCAGCCCCCTGTCCTCATATCGTTTTGTGGAAGAATTGCCAAT
Organism: Saprospiraceae bacterium; assembly: GCA_046160345.1. Classification (GTDB taxonomy): domain Bacteria; phylum Bacteroidota; class Bacteroidia; order Chitinophagales; family Saprospiraceae; genus M3007. The sequence continues at coordinate 21,750 of JBJXGO010000247.1, read as the reverse complement.
AGGGTCAAAAAGCCCGGTCGCATCATTCTTTCTGAAAATTTTTGCGGAATAATTGCTCCAGGGCACATTAGCTTCCCAGCTTAATATGTTGGTCTGATCGGTTGATGCTACCATTAAAAACACGGAAGAGGCATCGCGGGTGGAGCCAAGCAGGGTGTTTCCGTTTACATAAAAATCAATCTTATAACGGTAAGGGCCATCCTTGGTGTTGAGATTTTCGTCAAACTCAAAAATGGTGTCGTTGGCTTGCCAAAATGTATTTGAAACGAAGGATGCGCCAGGCAAATCCACAAAAACGCCTCCCGTAAACCCTTGTGCCCTAAGCAGTTGATATCGATAGGGGCCAGGATTAATTATAGTATCCAAATCACCGCCCACCGGTTTCGACCAGGCCACTCGAATTTTCCCTGTTGCCATATCCGTTGCTTCAACGGAGACGTTGGTGATCAATGGAAGGTCGCGCGGGAGCTGAGCACATACTTCTTCCGAGGCCAGGCTTTCCACGATGTTGTAAGGATAACCGCCTGCGGAAATTCGGGCAAATTTTGCAAGCACCCGATAACAATAGGTACGTCCGCGTACCACCTCGGTATCCTTGAAATAATACCGGCCATCTTTGGTAGCTTTGGTCACTGCGATCAATTGGGTATATCCTTTCCCCACAAGTCCTGGGTTGCAGGTGTCCGGAATAAAGGGGTTGCTACCCTCACGCCGCCATACTGAAAAACCGAGAAAATAATTGTTTGCGGCTCCCTCACAGATATACGGTTTTGCCCAGCTGAGTTCTATGTTTCCAAGGGCGGCACTGGCCTGCAAGTCTTCCGGGGCTGGGCCTACCACTTTTATTGAAACTGTATGCAAATCAGCCAATTGCGGGGTAGTGAGCGAGTCAGTTGCCTTGAATACGACGGAATAAGGCTGGTTTGAAATATGTTCGCATGTGGTCTGCCATTTGAAAGTGCCCGTTACGGGGGAGGGTTTCCATTGCTTAGGGGCCGTAAAATTTGCCGGACTAAATGGCGAAGTAAGCGATGCGCCAAGCGCGGTCAAAAGGACTAGATCCGTCGAATCCATATCCGTTCCTGTCACCAAAAAATTTACTTCTTGCCCTGCCACCACACAAACTTTATCAATCGTTTCGACCTTTGGAGGGTTGTTGTCGCATTTGCCCACAAAGATTTGCATGTCGCGAATGGTAATGTCAATGATCTTGCCTTTTCTCCAGGAAATAATGTTGAATGCAATATTGTAAATGCCAGCCACCTTGGGCGAATCCCATAAAATATCGCCTGTTTTGGCATCTAATTTAAACAGGTTTCCCGGGCCAAACATGATCTCATTTGGAAAAGAATAGAGTGGTACTTCCACGCCAGGCCCTTGCAGCGGTACGATGAGCGCGTAGGAAAGACTGTCGCCGTCAGGGTCAGAAGCGTTGGGATTGTGCTTATAGGGCTTACCAATACAAGCGTTGTCTATGGGCGGCTGCAATAGATAGGGCGTGGTATTTATGCCGCCAAACTGCGAATCCTGGAAAATAAAAGTCGTTTGTATGTGAAATGGAATATTATCCGAAGCGGGCGGATTCACGTTTATGATCCCCCCGATCCGGTTTTGATCCGTCATCGAAATAATAAAACTGTCAGGGCCTGGATAAGTGTGTTCCGCTATGTAAGTGTTGTATTTTATATCATTGGCAAGCGGAATTCCCTGGCCGTTACCATTGGACCGCAATACCTTTTGAATCACCCCGTCGCCCCAGTTGATTTCCAGGGTATCGCGGTCGGCGTTCACACTGCTCGTTTTGGTCCAGGTAATGATGGTGGCTCGAATGGTCAGCGGGCCAATTTGTTCGATATGAATTTCCCCAGCGCGGTTGTGCGTAGCCAAAAGGACGCAAGGCGCTGCCGATATGATGAGGAGCGAAAGCAGTAGTTTTTGTATCATGATCATTGATGGTGTGTTCAAGATACAAGAGTACAAATTTTTCAGATAGGCTGCTTGACCAATTTGAACCTTTGCCAATTTTCGCAAAAAAAACGGGGTAATATCAAAACGAGCTTTCCGAAAGTTTTAAACTTTCGGAAAGCTTAATTCGGAAAGTTCGAGTTCCTAAGAAAAAAGAATCTGTTACAATTGAAATATGAATCCGCCAATTACAATTTTATCACCCGCAGGCTTTTGGTTTCTTTACCCGATTGAATATGAAGCGAATACATACCTGCTGGTAATGGCCCCAGATCAAAAGTTTTTTGCAGGAAGCCGTTTTTAAAACTCATTACTTCCTGAATCGCCAACTGGCCCATCGAATTAAATAGGTTGAAGGCCACATTTTCCTGAGATTCGCCGCTCATCTCCAGGCTAAAGATGCCACTCGTCGGATTGGGCGAAAGACTGAAATGGCTCAGCCAGGAAGGTTCCTCGCTGGGGGTCACGCCTATTTGTTGTAATACCGTGTCTTTGAGGCCGCAACTATTGGTCGCAATAAGTTTTACACAATATACGCCCGGGGTGGCATAGGTGTGAGTAGGATTAGGTAGCGTACTCAAATTCCCATCGCAGAAGTCCCACAGGTACGAAACAGCGCCCTCCGAGGTATTGGTCAATGAAACCGTCAGGCCATTGGACGACACCTCAAAATCAGCCTTGGGGCCTTCCACCCGAAAGGTATCAGATAAGCCGTAACAACCTTTGTCGTCTAAGATCCCGATTGAATAAAGCCCTGGCTGGGTAGGAAAATACACCCCTTGATTGGCATTTGCGATCGGTTGGTCTTCGTAAAACCATTGGAAAGCCACGGCGCTTCCTGTCAAAGTGGCAGCGAGCGCACAATTTTGATACACCACCCCTACTGTAGCGGCGGGTGTGGCGACTAAAATATCCGTAGCTGAAAGCACGTTGGGATTATCCGGAATTGTTCCCATGTAAGCAAATCGGCCTGCATCTATCTCCACCAATTCGCGCAAGGAAATGGGCGTACCAGGATCTAATGAAAGCGCAGCAGCAAGAATGGTGTTGCCTTGCTCAAAAGCTTGGGCAAATGCAATCGAAGGCACTCCAAGTGGAGAGCCATCGCCATCGCCCGCCATTGAAAACAAGCCCACCAGGTCATGGTGTGCAGCAATGGAAAACATCCTTTGCTGGCCCGGTCCTGATGCAAATGCCGTGTCGAGCACCATACCTCCATTGCTGATCAAGGCAAAGAAGGGATCCTGTTTGAAGTTGTCGTTGCCGCCATAAAAAGTGCCTGCAACCATGAAATTGTCGGAATCCGGGTTTTGGGCCGCGCCGCAAATTCTGGCTACACCGTATTTCGCGGCAAAGATTTGGCTCAAATTTGCCTCCCAAAGCAAGGCGCCATTTTCATCCACTTTGTAAGCACGCAGCGTATTGTTAATAGGCGCATCTGGATTGAAAATATTGCCCGTAAAACTGCTGCCTGAGAGCAAATAATTCCCGTCTTTCGTTGGGAGAATCCGACTGGCGAGGTCCACACCCTTGTTGAATATCACTGGTTCAGCAGTTGGCTGCAAAGTGGTCGGACTGACGCGCTGAAAAAATGCATCGGTAAAATCAATCGAAACGCCGGTCACCTCTCCCCATACCAGTAAATGACCTGTGGCGGTCTTGGCGATCGATTTGCCTTGAGCTTCTTTGCCTAAAATAAAAAAACTGGACGAAGCCGTTTCAACAAGCGAGGGAGTGGTTTTAAGCAGTATCACATGCCCGCCTGTATCGGTCAGTGTTGCGAGGCCTGCCGTGCCCACCGCTACGATGCTGCCATCAGCAAGTTCAGTCACATCTGAAAACGTGGCAGGGCCAGGGATGTAGGCTTTTTCAATTTCCGCCACTAGTTGTCCGAGGCAGTCGGTTTTGTACATGACCGCTTTAGAACCGGCCGAACCGACAGTAATATAGCCTCCGTCGCTGGTGGCGATCATCCGATTACCTTGATCGACCACTTGCATGTCGCCGAGTTGGATGAAACCGCCTTGAGCTTGGGCTACTAACACAAAAAGACAAGTGAAAAGCAGGGTAAGCAGGGTAGTTTTTTTCATGATCAGGTGTGTTTAAATTAATTGAAATTTAGCAACATGCAAATCTGGGGCAGTTCTGAATAATAATGGTTTTTTATTGGGATTTATTTTGGGTTACATCTATTATCGCGCCACTACTATTCTCTGTGTCCAGTATTTTTGGCCGTTCATCACCCGTAGCCAATAAACACCTGATGGCACATTTTTCAGGTCAATTTGGTGGGAATATGCAACGGTCTTTGGAATAGTTAGTTCATTATAAACCACTTGGCCGCTAGAATTCAGGATAGAAAACCTGATCTCATCAGTCCATGTGCCTTCCATTTCTACAGAAAATACTCCGCTGCTTGGATTAGGGAAAATGCGAAAACTTTGAAGCCAATCAGGATCAACGGTACTGACATTTATAACAGTTACTTGCATGGAAAAAACAGCAGGGCCACAACCGTTGGATGCTGTGAGGGTAACTGTATAAGTTCCTGAATTCGTATATGCATGTTCCGGACTTTCTTCAATGCTGGTTTGTCCGTCTCCAAAATCCCAGAGATAATGTGCTGCATTTTCAGAAAAATTGGTGAAAAAAGCCGTAAGTCCTTGGGTGCTCACCTCAAAATCGGCAAAAGCACAGGGCAAAATAGAGATTGATTCCTGAAAAATGGTTGCTCCACAGGTATTTGTAACTACCAGCGTTACCACATAAAGTCCTGTATCTGCGTAGGTATGCGGTGGCGGGAATTGAAGTGTGCTCGTGTCGCCGTCACCAAAATCCCAGTAGTAGGAATCGCCACCTGAAGAGGTGTTAACAAAAGAAACTTGCATGCCTTCTACGGTGCTTGTAAACATAGCATCCGGGAAGTCTATGGCAATAATCAATTCAGTAGCCGTGGAAGTGCCGCATATATTGCTGCAGGTAAGCGTCACTGTATATGGCCCACATGCGGCATAGGTATGGGAAGGATCTGCTTCGGTGCTGGATTGTCCATCTCCAAAATCCCAGAGATAAGTACCATTAGAGGAGGTGTTTTGAAAAGAAACCGTCAGGCCATTAAGCGTACTGCTGAACATGGCGCTTGGGAGGCCAATGCCAACTGTTACACTGGCTGAACTGCTTGCCATAGCGCAGGCATTGGAACTGTTTAAAGTCACCGTATAAGTGCCGCAATTCAGGTAGTTATGTGTCGGATTTGCTTCCGTGCTTGTTTGGCCGTCGCCAAAATCCCAGTAATAGGCACTAGCATTGGTGGAGGTATTGGCAAAACTGACATTCAATCCATTTACATTATTCGAAAATGCAGCGGTGATATTCGCATTTGAAACGGTGATCAGATTGGATTGCACCAGGGTATCAGCTCCGCCCCCATTGTTTACCCTGAGGGTTACGGTGTAAGTACCCGGTGTGTTGTAGGTCACGACGGGGTTTTTGAGCGTTGAATTACCCGGGGTTCCGCCCGGAAATTGCCAGTTGAAAGTAGTTGGGCTTTGATAGGAAGTATTGCTAAATTGTACCACCAAGGGCGCGCAGCCACTATTGAAACTGGCTGTAAAACCGGCAATGGGAGGCAATTGTGGCAATCCGCCCTTCCGAGCCACATAAAATGAGTTGAAGCCACCTGGAAGGTTGAAAGTACCGATACTGATGTTCGAGCTGGCCGTAGCCCCGGTTACCGCCAATATCGAGCCGCGCTGAGCCAGGCCAAACCCATTGTCCGTACTGTTCCCGGTAAGGCTTTCTGCGTTTTGAACGGTTCCATCTTCAGATACTTTGGTCAAAAAAGCATCATAGCCAATAGGGTTTAACGTGGTTTGGCCAATGGTGGTTTGTTTGCGAAAATAACCGAAAAGCCAAAGGTCATCGTTATTTCGCGCCGTCCGCCAAAGAAAACTATCGCCCGAGCTGGAGACTTTTTTTGCCCATTGCACCATACCGTTTGACGTATTCATCTGGGCGATGGAGAGGTGATAATCCAGGTTTGTATTTGCGGTCAATGAAATACCAGGCTCAAAAACAACCGTTTTCTTGAAGCAGGTGGTCACTGCAAGACTCTGACCATCGGGCGACAATCGTGCAAACTGCTTGGTGTCGTCCCCGGAACCTCCGCTTATGATTTTTTTCCAAATTGAAGCGCCCGTCGTCGTACTGTGCTTTTCCACATAAAAATCGCCTTTGTAACAACCACAATCAATGATTGGCGGGAAATAGTTCTGCGAATAATTCCCGGAAGTATAGACAAAGCCCGCCGGGTCAATTTCAATATCGTAAATGTTGTCAAGATTCGAAGAATGCCCGGTGTAGGATGCCCACAGCACTTGCGACAAGTCTGGCGTTAGTTTCAGCAAAAAACACTCCCGGCTATTGGTTGGTGGAAAAGAGAAACTGCCAAAATTGGCCGTTCCGCCGCTACGGCGTTCCCCCGCCAAATAGCAATTGCCCGCAGCATCGGTGCGCACTACTTTGGCCCAGGATTCGGCAGAGCCTTGAGCAGAAAAGGAAGCGAGCAACTGGCCATTGCTGTTGTATTTCGCCACATATGCCAGGCTGTCGTCGGGGTTCACCGTTTTCCAGTAGGAGCCCGCAATCAAAATATTGCCTTGAGCATCCAATGTTACGTCATAGGTGTATTGAGGGAAATGTTTGGCCCATAAGGGCTGCATTTGCGCATCCAGCTTAAGGAGATACCCATAATTCCGGTTGGATATAGGAGCATTGAGTATCAGGGTATCAAAGCAAACCATATTCTGATAATTGCCGACCACATACATAGAGCCATCGGCACCCAAGGCCGTTGAAGTACTTGTAAGGTAGCTTGCGCTTGGTGAGGAATACCGCTCGGCGGCCGTCCAGTTTTGGGCATTGAGCAGTACCATTTGAAGATGGATCAAGGTAAAAATCGTCAGGAATTTCGCTATTTTACGCATTGATTTTCGTTTCTAGTGAAAAAATTTGTTGCTTCCAGTGATTTAGAGCGAGTTCGGCTTTGGCTTTTGGAGAAGAACTTTTAGCGCCTTTTCATTGGGCCACCACTCGTACCGTTTGTGATGCTCCGTTCTCGTCGGTGATTTTCAACAGGTAAATGCCGCTGGCATTTGGCACGGGCAATTCAAGGCGGCTTTTGTCAATAGATACCTGCTCTGCCCTTTCCCAACATTTTTTCCCCGCGCCATCGAAGCATTCCACCTTCAATGTTTTCGCTGCTGAAAAATGCAACAACAGAGACATGTACCCACCTACAGAAGATGGATTGGGAGACAGTTCGAAGGTTCCTTCCAGTTTTGGGCCTTTCACTGAAACACCCATCGTACAATCCGATTTTACGACCCAGGCATCTTCCAGGGCAGTGCCCGAATTGAGTGTGGCGCAAACTACCACATCACCATCCGGGCAGCGGTCGGCACTAGTGCCATATGGGTAGCTGCCGTCGGTGCCAAATCTTTGTTCCGAGACCAGGTTGCCTGAAGCATCTACTTGGCTGATATTCAAGCGATAGCGGAATATTGATGAAAACAGATCGGGATTGGCTGGCGGTGCTAAAAAGATGCCCGTAAAACAAGCCCCGCCATTGGCATCGGGCAATACGACATTGGCAACCCAATAGCTGCCATCGCCCTTGCTGAATTCAGACTTCCATATCTGTTCGCCTAATCCGTTGGTTTTTATCACCAGCGCATGATACTCTGATTCGGTTACGTTACTGGAAACTCCGGCTGCGAACAAGTTCCCATCAGCACTTACCCGAATCGAATTAAAGGTGCCAAAGCCTGCAACCGCAAAGGTCTTTTCCCAAAGAATGTTGCCGTTGGCATCGGTTTTAAACATCCAGGGTTGGCCGTCAGTATAGCCTGCAGCCGCCAGAGTTCCGTCAGGTAATACTTCGAGATCATGCACTACATCGCCGGAATAAGATTTTGTCCAAAGGATATTACCTGCACTGTTGAACCGGATGATCTTGGGGACAGTGTTTGCCGTAAAAACGTCTTGTGCGACACAGGCAGCACCCCCCCCATCAGGCATAGGAATGGCATGAAAAAAATCGGGGGCGTAATCGGCGGTAAAAACTGCCTTGTCGAACACCAAGTCTCCTGTAGGTGTAAATTTCAGCAGGTGATATTCCGGATCTGACTCGTCGGTAACAGCGAATACGATTATATTGCCTGCTGCGTCCAATTCCACCGAACCCACCTTTTCGGAATCAAAAGACCCTTGGCTGACTGAATAGGTTTTCTCCCAAAGGATGGTTCCTTGTGCGTCTGCCTTCACAAGCCAAATGTCCATATCGCCATCCGGGTTTTCTTTAGATCCCCCCATCACAAACCCATTGTCAGGCAGACTGGCAACCGCGTATCCAATTTCACGGTCGGGCACGCCAGTTTCGCCAAAAGTTTGTTGCCAATCAAGATTGGGCAAGGGAGTCAGATTGAAGCGAGCAACAGCGTAATCATCCTGATCAAAACTGCCCGCGTTCCCAAATAGATATAAATGGTCTTGGTCGGGAAATGTAAAGTCAGGAAAAAAACCAGAAATAAGTGGCGGGTTTACAGTGACAGAGTCCACGGTAGCACCCGCAGCAGAAAGTTTTTTTATCAACAAATTTGACGAAAGCACCGCCACCCCAAGTGTCCCGTCCGTGAACGCATGCACATTGGCTTTATCTGCATAACCAATCTGTACTTTTCTGAGCCAATTGACGCTGCCAGTGGCATTGTTAAGGCGGACCAAATTGGTGGCAGTATTTGGACCGTTATTTGAGGAAAAGGCTATCAGAATACCTGTAGAAGTGGCCTCAATGTCAAAAATTTCGTTAACGGATTGGAATATTTGGCCACCAATCGCAGTTGGGCTGGTAGTCCACTGCAATGCATGATTGCTCCCATATTTCAGAATGGCATCGGGTTCTCCAAAAATAATATTGCCTCCACTGATTTCAGCCAAATAGCCGCCATCGGAAGTTGGCATGACCTTCATTTCCGCAATATCATCTGAAACGGTTGTCAAAAAATCGGTAACAAAGCCGCCATTTTGGTCAAAAGCTGCCCGGAAAAACGCAGGTTGATGGTTGGCATCCAAGGTAAAACCGAGCAGTATTATGCTACCATCCGTTCGCTGGCAAAGCGTCAAACCAGCCTCAGTGCCTGCGGTGCCATACGTTTTCCACCATAGCAGATCGCCGTTATCGTTGATTTTTCCAAGTACCGCGTCAAAACTGTTGTCATCTGTATCCACGGCATACCCGGAGAATAAATAGCCACCACCAGTTGCAGGAGTGAGATCGGTAAGTATATCCAGGTCTGCTCCACCGAATGTTTTCAACCATGCTTCTGTGCCGTCTGGATTGAGCTTTTGCACAAAAAAATCATACGCCCCTTGCGCTCCCGACTCGGTGTAGCCGCCCAGGAGCAAAGCTCCATCCGGCGTGGTACTCACGGCAGCTGCAAGAATTTCAAGCGATTTGCTGTTCGTGCCGTAGCGTTTCGCAAAAGAAACCTGGGCGCATAGAAGGGTGGGAAGGGCGAGGTTTACTAAAATCAGGAAAAGGGAAAGGTTTTTCATTGTTTTAGATATTTTTAGTTGGGCAATTTGCAAAAAATTACTTTGCAAAAAATCCATAATGACAAACAAAAGTACTTTTATTGGTTAACAAATCGCACTCTATGTCACTTGTTTCTACAATGCCAATAGAGTTGCGTCAAAAGCCCCAAGAGGGCGTTTTTGTCATATAATTTCCCTTTGCTATGCGGATTTACGGCGTGATCACTATCTTATGCATCCAAGATTCAGCACCTGAGCGGATGCGCAGCCAGTAAACCCCCGGCCCCTTGTTCCCTAAATCGACGTGTTGTACGAATGCGTTGGTTTGTGGTATAATTATCTCAGAATAAACCATTTGCCCGCTGGCGTTGAAGAAGGCGAATTCCAATTCGCCGAGCTGCTTGCAATTCATTTCCACCCAAAAAACACCTCGGTTTGGATTGGGGAACAATTTGAATGCTGTGAGCCATTCGGGGGTCTTGGTATCAACAAATATCACGGTGACCGTTTGAGTCGCTGTGCAGCCCTTGGCATCCTTTACCGTGACCGTATAGCTGCCATCGTCCAAGCCGGAAAAGACATTGCCAGCTTGGAAATCTTGCCCATTGAGGCTAAATTCCATGGGCGCTGTGCCACCAGATGCCGTGACGGTGATGACATTCATGTTTACGGAAGCTGCGACTGTTAATGCTGGCGGCTCTGTAATAGTCGCATCAAGAGACAGCTTGTTACCGTTTCCATCCCGGGCATGATAAGAGTAAGTCCCGGAGCCTAAGTTATTGAATGTGTTGCTATTCTGCCATGATCCATTGTCGCTGCGATACTGAAATGGCCCATACCCGCCAATCACCAAAAGCGTGACCGATCCATTTGAAAAGCCATTGCAAGTGACTGGATTTATGTTTGCCACCGAAAAATTGAAGGGCATACAATCGCTCAGTGCATGAAAAAAAGTACGGTTGTAAAACCCTCGTATTCCACAGGACACAAAACGGGTGCCGTCGGCATTGGTCGGCCAAAGGCTGGTGATGCTCATGTTGGTAATATTGTCAGGGTTTGGGATCGTGTCAACACTCAGCACCGCAAAGTCGCTTTGCATCCGCAGAGTCCTTGATTGCACGGAAAATTGTCGCCAGTGCTTGCTACCCACGAGCAGGTGTCCATTCGAGCTGTATTGCACTGCGACGGCTTGTGTCCTGTTAGTTTCGGTCATAAAGCTTGAATTTAGCACATTCAGCGTGTTAGCGTCCAAGTTCATCAACCAGGCAACGGTATCTATCTCGCCGACACAGGTCAGTACGGTTCCAGCCGGGTTTAAGGCTGTGTGGAGGATTCTGCCTTTGAAAGCTTTGGAGATCAATGGATTGCCGTTCAAATCTGTTTTTTGCACCACACTCGAATCCTGCTGCCCTAAAAACCCACCTAAAATATGGTTTCCCCAGCGGCTGACGTAAATACTGTTGAGGCCAACCCGTATTTGCGGAGCATTCTCGGTGTGAAATATAAATTCGTTCTTGTAATTGAGCAGTTTTTGCCATTGGATATTGAGCGTATGGTCCAATTTGGAGACGTAACTGTCTTCTGCATTCCAGCAGCTAAAACTTGGCGAGGAATCAGAAAGGCATTGGGTAATGGAAAGCACATAATATCCGTCGTTGGCCACTGCTAACTTGGTCTCTGGAAGTGCTTGTCCAGTAGTCATCAAAGGCCCCGTCACGGGCGGCAGAAACTTTTTTACGCCGACAGTAGGCTTGTAATTGAGACCTGCATCGGTCATGAACAGCAACACCTTGCCGGTCGTGTCGCCCTCAACACAATGGTCGCAATGGCCCGCTACCAGAAGGTCGCCGTTGGGAAGCTCGAGCACATCGGTTATTGTGGAATTGCCGCCTACTACTGCGGTATATGTTTTTCGTTCAATGGAGTCGCCTTTGCAATTCAGTTTCATCAGGTAGCCATTCCCATTCCATTCTCCAGCAACTACAAAGTTGCCGTCCTGAGTTGGGATGATCTTGTACCCACGATTGATGTCGGTCTGTATCGCACCATAAGGGCGGGTAAATTTATAAGGGTTTTGGGCGTTTGCAAGCAATGGTAAAGCAAGCAGTAGCAGTATTAAAGTTGAATTTTTCATGGCAAATAGATTGATAAAGTGAAATGGCTTTGGAGGCTTGTAAAAGTGTTCTTTTGTTTACGATTTCTCTACTTTCTCCTTCTTTTTGAATGGAATGCCGTAAGCCAAGCCCAGGCTGAATACCCGTTGCTGGTCCGGCGTGAACCCGATTTGCCCATAGGCCGTCATACGATCAAATGTCGAGTGAAGGGTGAGGCGGTGTAGGTAACTGTTACTTTGCTCTGACCCTGAGACGTATGAATCCAGGGTGTATCGGATCCCATAATCCCATTTGCCGGGAGGAGCAACACGCAAGTCAATGGCCGGCGCCAGGTTGAGGTGAGTTTTGTTCGTCCCTAAGGAGAAAATATCAGCAAATACATTACTACTATTCTCCGCATACTTTCCGCCTTCCCAGAAAAGTTCTCCATTTACACCAAGCAGCAAATCAAAATTATTTTCGAGTGGTATGCGTCCGCCCAACTCTCCCCGAATACCACCCCCGTTAAAAGCCTGGTTGCCACCTCCTGTAACTGATCTGAATGTGGTATTTACGTTATACTTTCCCCAAAAGCCAAAAAATCCGCCGCTTGCATAAATATGTTTGCCCATGTGGGAAAGGTGGCCCGATAGTTCAGCGCCTGTATTCTTTTCATTTTCATAATATTCATAGCCCTGATTCAAGCGTCCGGAGAAATAGAAAGCATCCTCGCTTTCTCCCCTGTAGGCAGGTTTGGCCATATAAGCATCTGTGTTGGCCGAAAATGCAGGGCCATGGGTGCGACAATTAGTGAGTAAAAAGGTGGTCAAAAAGGGCACCAGCAAATAAATAAGTTGGATTTTCATCGTTGTAATTTTTTTTGCCTTAAGAGCAAGGTGAAAAACTGAATTCGTTCGTATTGTTTTCAAATAGATCTTGGGAGGAAACCCTCTATTCTATTCTCAAAAAATCAGCCGTCCAAGGCGCTATAAATCCATCGGGCTGTGCCCCATTAAGATATCGAAGTCGGATGTTTGTACCGTCATTTTTATCAATGGACAAATGAGCCGTACCTACCGTAACTACATTGCCATCCGGGTCTTTGGCGTATTGCAAGGTGGAAGAAAGTACTCCACCAGGTTTAATAAGGGTTTGGACACATTGACCCTGATCGTCAAAATGGAGTGTCATCTGGTATTGCTGGGTCACATCGTTTCCATTGTGTTCAAAATAAGTGGTTTCCCATTTGCCCACCAGGTCGTCAGCGGGCGGATCCATGGGTTCGGGGGAACATTCAGCAAAAATGTTGGAAAAAGCCGCGAGGGCAAGGAACAGGTAGATCTTGGTTGAATTTTTCATGACTAAACAAATTTTGAATGTGAACCCACCTTCGTATAGGCATCGGCGGATAAACTGTTAATGATAGCACAAAAGTCCGGGCTAACAACTCCGCCCAAAACCCTGAAAAAGGTGAAATCAAAAAAATCCCCGATATGACGGGTAGGGGGGAGAAAAGGATATCCCGGAAATCCGTGAAAAGGGGTGAGTTTTTGAAAACCACGGCTGATATGCTTGCCAACACCATAATAGCTGGTTAATTTTGAAGCGTGAAACGTACTATCCTCATCCTTACCAGCGGCCTGCTGCTCTTTGCAATCCTGAGTATCAAATGGTTCTCCGGCCTTCTCGTGGAAGGGCTATCGGTGCCGGGCGAGGTGCCGGGCGAAATTGGCGTTTACAAAGAGCTGAGCAGTAAAAGGCCCCTTAGTGTCGTCGAACTGAGCCGTTTGCCAGAAACCTCGTTTGAAATCAGGGAGGATTGTTGTGAATTCGGAGCCCCTGGCGGACCGATTTGGCTGAGGTTCAAAGTAAAAAACGACAGCACCCTGCACTCGTTTGACAAAACCAAAACCCGCTTTTTAACAGAAGTAATCAATCCCTTCATTCCTAAAATTACCTACTACCAACTCGGCGAGACGGGAGTATTGCGCGATTCATTTGTCACAGGCTCAAAGGATTACACTTTCTCTCAACGGCCTGACACTGTGACCCGAAATTTTCGTTTCCCGCTTACACTTGCGCCTGACAGCACCGCACATATTTTCCTGCGCCTCGAATCAGACGCGCCTCTCCACATGCGGATACTTTTTTTTGAACAAGGCGAACGAACAGGGCACCAGCAATGGATCGTGGATATCCTGATGACTATTTTTCTTGTGTTTTGCACCTTGTTTTTAATGTTGTCTGGCATCCTGATCGCGGTTAGTAGGGAGTATTTCAACTGGTACTATTTTTTATACATCCTGGTTACCACGCTTTTTATATTGGCTCATCTGGGTCTTGGCTTCAAATATGTTTGGCCCCAGTATCCCATATTACAGCACATTTTGCCAATGGCCCTAAATACCCTGCGTCTTGTTTTTGGTATCCAATTTTTCAGGCTTTATTTTGACTTACCGCGTACGGCTGTTCGGTTCGACCATTTTGTAAAGGGCAGCTTAGTTGCCCTAATTGCCACGCTTTTTTTCCAGATCATTGCCCAGGCGTTTGGCTCTTTCCAATGGGTGCTTTATCCCTTTTTTATATTCCTGATGCTTTTTTGCGTCACCATGTTGGTATGGGTGCTTTATGAAATGCTGTTCAAACGCCGCACCCGGTTTTCATTCCTGTTTCTGGTCATCGGGCTCAATTTTGTCGGCGTGGCCGCCACAACCTTGCAATATTTGGGAGTCAGTCCAGACTTTTTTGATATTACCACCGACTTGCTAACCTTCTTTGGCATTGCCAACACCTTCTTCCTGCCACCATTTGTGATCGCCGCATTTTTTGTTGAGATGGTGCTGGTATTTTATTTCTCGGTGAGCCGATACCTTCGTTTGATTGAAAAAAACCAACGCGCCGAGCTACGACTTGCAAGGGCCAAAGAAGAGGGCTTGAATGCCTTGGTGGTTGGCGCAGAAAACGAGCGCAAACGTATCGCCCGCGAACTGCATGATGGCGCCTGTGTCAACATCGCTGCCATCAACATGAAAATGGACAACCTGCGCGAAAACCTGGCCGGTTTGCCTGAAATGGCCAAATATGTCAGCGAAATAGCCGACGACCTTGATGCTACTTATCGCGAGGTACGCGGTATTTCCCACGACTTGATGTCGAAAGCGCTTGAAAAAACAGGTTTGATGTCTGCCTTGGATGAACTCATCATGCAAGCTCGCAAAGCACATCCCGGTCTCGATATCCAGTTTTTTTGCAACTACCCCCTTGATGAAGTTGGCAGCCTGGAAAAAATCCATCTATACCGAATTATACAGGAACTGCTTGGCAACGTGCTCAAACACGCCAAAGCACAACACCTCAACATTCAATTGCTTGAAAATGAAGGGAATCTGCTCCTTACGGTAGAAGACGACGGAGAAGGTTTTGACCTGAATAAAATTGAGTCCGATGGAATCGGGCTGTCAAATATCCGTACCAGAGTCGAAGTGCTGCGGGCTAAGATGCATTTGGATTCAGCGCCTGGAAAAGGGGTTTTTGTGGGGATTGAGGTGCCCCTGTAACGCGAAATTTATTTCGCCATACGCTGAACCCCGCAAGGGCAATTAATTTAACGTGAGTTTTGGATAGGTTTGGGCCTTGACTGCCATAAAAAGCCGCATAGCGGCGATATTATGGTCGCCCAAAGGGCGGTAAGGTCGTAGAACGGCGTAGCCGTGACATTATTCCAACAATTAAAATGCCACGGCTACGCCGTTCCTAAAACTTTCGACGCTAACGCTACTATAATGTCGCCGCTATGCGGCTTTTTGCGAATTGGCAAACTAAACCTATCCAAAACTCACCTTAATTTCTTAACGGCGAAATAAATTTCGCCCTACAGTCCCTTCCTCAACCTTGCAACCGGGATATTCAATTGCTCCCGATACTTTGCCACCGTTCGTCGCGCAATATTGTAGCCTTTTTTCAATAAAATGGTCTTGAGTTTCTCGTCCGAAAGCGGTCTGCGTTTGTGTTCTTCAGCAATGACTTCGGAAAGAATTTTTTTCACTTCCAACGTGGATACCTCTTCGCCGTCCTGCGTGCTGAGGCTCTCAGAGAAAAATTCTTTGAGGCGCTTGGTTCCAAATTCTGTCTGCACATATTTGGAGTTCGCCACGCGGCTCACAGTCGAGATGTCAAGGCTGGTCACATCAGCTATGTCCTTGAGAATCATTGGTTTGATCTTTTTTTGATCGCCTGTAAGAAAATATTCTTCCTGATGTTTGAGTATCGCGCCCATAGTGAGCATCATCGTTTGCTGTCGCTGTTTGATGGCATCAATGAACCATTTGGCCGAATCAATTTTTTGCTTGATAAAAAGCACTGCCTCTTTTTCCTTTTTATTGGCCCTCCTGCCATTGCGTCCATCGTGAAATGCCTTGAGCATATCGCGGTATTGGTCGTTGATGCGGAGGTCAGGGGCGTTGCGGGCATTGAGGGTAAGTTCCAGTTCGCCGTCGCGATTGTTTACGATATAATCTGGCACCACATAATTGTGCGCACGGTCGCCCTTGGAAGCAAAGCCGCTGGCTGGTTTTGGGTTGAGTTTGAGGATTTCGTTGATGGCGTCTCGGAGGTCTTCTTCTTCAATACCTAATTGCCTGCAAAGTTTGGGATAATGCTTTTTGGTGAATTCGTCAAAATACTGGTCGATGATGCGCAAAGCTATCTGAACCACAATTTTCCCTTCGTGGGTCAGCGAATCATCATCCTGTCGAAGTCGGTGCTGAAGTTGCAGGATAAGGCATTCCCTGAGGTCGCGCGCAGCGATACCTGGAGGGTCAAAGCGTTGTATTTTTTGGAGTATTTGCTTGATCTCCTTTTCGTGGGTGCTGATATTTTGGCTGAAGAGCAGGTCGTCTACCATGGCCGAGGGGTCACGGCGCAGGTAGCCGTCATCGTCAATCGATCCTATTACCTGAAGTGCTATGGCGTGTTCACGCTCGTCGTCGAGCTTGAGCAGGCCCAATTGTTGTTCCAAATATTCATGGAAAGTGCTTTCAAAGGCTAGAGGAACCTGTTTGTCTTCCTGATCGCCACCACGGCTGTCATCGCGGGTTTTGTAGGTGGAGGGGTCGTCTTCAATAAAGTTGATGAGATAATCGTCCAGATCAGGGCCGTCGTCTTCACGAAGGCCGATGTTGTCTTCCTCATCAGCGTATTCGTCAGCGGTTTCGCGGTCAATTTCATTGATCACATCATCGCCTGAATTGATATTGTCAGAACCTAAATCGTCTTCTGTCTGCCCTTTCTCTGCTTTTTGTTCGCGTTCGTAATAACTCAGGTCGGCATCCGAAAGGTCCATGTCGCTCAGGCCTTCTGAAAGGTCGGCAGTTTCATCGCCTTCCTCAAGGGCAGGATTGGCTTCCAGTTCTTCTTCAATGCGTTGTTCCAGGGTAGCAGTAGGAATTTGCAGCAGTTTCATCAATTGAATCTGCTGCGGGGAAAGCTTTTGCTGTAATTTTTGAGAGAGCGACTGCCTCGGTCCGTAAGATGCTGCCATTGAACGATTATAATGTTTTCGGTTAGAAGGCCAGGGGTTCGCAATGCAAACTAAAAGGGACTAAAAACGGCGTACACAAATAAAAGGCCAACTTTTAGATTTTAAAGGCCTTCAGAAAAAGGCATCTGTAAAAACTTTCGTTTTTTTAATCTAAAACATTGGCTTTCATTTTTTAAAGCAATGATTTTTTTTAATATTCATTGAAAAAAATCATTGAATATTTTTGGCAAGGATACAGCAAATTTCTCTTTTGAGGAAATGGTTTAACTTTTGAAGCAAGTGGTTGGGGATTTCAAAACAGTGCTCCTTGTTCAGCAAACCGAACGGGGTTTTCATGCCGAAGCAGGAGCATTTTCGTGTCCAAACCATAGAAATACCCCCGCAGTTCGCCCGCCTTGCCTATAACGCGGTGGCAAGGGACTATAATTGCAATTGGGTTGCTCCGGTTAGCCATCCCGACGGCGCGAACAGCAGCGGGATTGCCTACCCGTTCGGCAATATCTGAATAAGTGGCGGTTTTACCAAAAGGAATTTTTACCAACTCGCTCCAGACCTGCCGGTGGAATTCAGGCGCTCCGCCCCAATCCAGTTTTAAGTCGAAAACCGACCTTGCCCCGGCAAAATATTCGGCGATCTGTCGGGCACATTCCGCTACCGGATGATTTTCCAGCATCTCATTGGCATTCAGCGCACCCGAATCTGCAGGCTTGTCCTGGTTTTCGCATAGATGTACCGTGCGAATACCCAGTTCGCTTCCGGTTATTTCCATCTGGCCAATTGGGGTCGGAATGATGTACTTGACTAGCATAAAAATTTTATTCTAACCACTTGGTTTTGTCGGATAGCGCACCCAATTGTTCCCAAGTCAGCAACACATCGGCAGCACCAACCGCATAAGGGGCAATTTCGTAGGTTGCATAAAAAAAACGAAGACCCTCTTTCGCCACGCCAACGTTGGCAGGCATGGGCATTTGTTTCATTTCCGGGTAAACCAGTTCATCTAAAGGATCGGTTTCTTTTAGTCCCTTTGAAATTTTGTACTGTTTTTCGAGGATTGGTCGAACGGCATTGGTGTCGCGGACCAAATCATTGATTTCCAATGGTTTTGCTCCTTTTGTAAGGTCGTAAGAAACCAGGGACCCAAAAGGATTGGGGTGCGCGCCCCCCGTGAAGGAGTAGCCGTCTATCTGAATGGTTGCTACTTTGGTATTCAAAAATGAAACCGTGTCCGTAATTTCCGTCGAATACCCCATGGTAAAATCCGGATTTTCTCTAAGTGCATCTAAATACATTTGAACGAACTGCTGGCCTGCGGTATCAAGGGCTTGAACGAATGACGAGTGTCCGTTCCCACCCACTGCACTGAGCAGATAGTTTTGCACCGATTTGTTCAGAGCACCCACGATCGCCGTATCTCCGCCTGAAAATACCGGGTAAGAAATATTGAATACAGCGCATAAGTCCTGAGCGTCATCATCCACACAATGCCGTTTGGAATATTGGCTGCTACTGGCCGTCATGAGGGTGTTCGTTTGGGGGTTGTTGTCCTTTGATTTGCAAAAAAAGGCAGCGAAAACGCAAAAAGCCGCAAAGACAATCAAGAGTGTTATTCTCATATAAATTTTACGAATGAAAACCGGGTGCTAAGTTAATCAGAACAAGTAAAAAGCCTGGAAATACAGGCAGTGCTGGTTCCAACTTTTCCCCCCGCGCGGAGAAGTGCGGGAATCATAAAGCAACACCAGCGAACGATTCCAGCGCGCAGTAAACCCCAAATGCCGGTTGGCATAAAAACTGGCGCCAATAACAAGGCTGAGGTCGTTCTTTTCAAGATAATCAGGCGCCACACCATTTAGCCAATTAAAATCGTCGTCCACCTTCGATCCGAAAAGGCGGGCATAGGAAAGCCCCCCATTGAACGAAACCCTGTAGTAGTTGTAACTGGCGTCGTCGTATTCGATAAGCCAATCCTTGAAATGCCATTGTATGGGTACTTCGATGTAACTGAGGGTAAGTGCAAATGGATTTGGGTCGAATTCGCTCGGTATAAGTTCGTTTTGGCATCCGCGTTGAGAGTAGAGGATTTCCATACTGGCCTCGGTACGCCCTTTGAGCCGGGCAATGACGCGAAGCCCGGATTGAAAGCCAAGTTTGTTGTAGCCCGCCGAAAGGTCGCCATCAATTTGTGAGGCAGTAAGCCCTAACACAGGTCCAGCCCTAAAACGGGGCTGTGCGGTGAGGAGCATGGGGAGGAATAGGAGCAGTAGTAATGGAAGTGTTTTTTGCATGAAATAATTGTTGTGGTCATTAGACAGTTTACCGAATTCTGGGATGCACATTGGGGTTAATATGGTTGCATACGCACTTAATTTTACGCGCTGCGAACAAACAACCAAATCACCAGCTCCTCAAATCATCAATTCCTTGACCTATTTTTGCCCAGCAAAATTGCTACGAAAATCCGAGACAATATGCGCTACACGCAAACTACCCTAAAAAAAATAGAAGACATCTTCGACGAACTCGACTACACCGTTCGATACGAGAAGGGCAATTTCCAAAGCGGATACTGTCTGGTTGAAAGTCGTCGTGTGGCTGTGGTCAACAAATTTTTTGACCTCGAAGCGCGAATCAATACGCTTTTGGACATT
This sequence comes from Saprospiraceae bacterium, assembly GCA_046160345.1. Taxonomy (GTDB): domain Bacteria; phylum Bacteroidota; class Bacteroidia; order Chitinophagales; family Saprospiraceae; genus M3007. Next base: position 1,909 of record JBJXGO010000247.1, on the reverse strand, counting down.
CTTTCCAAAATGGAATTTGACCCTGCTTTGCTTTCCGAGAATGCAAGAGAGCAGCTGGCTAAGTGGAAAAGGCCTGAAGAATAAGCAATTGTTGAATTAAAAGTGTCTTTATAATTGAACAATTGCTTATATTTGGGTGATCATCCCAGCCTACCTATGAATTCCGCCAAAGTCCCTACCCTATCGCTACCGGCCTCTTTCGACGGGGTTTTCTTTACCACCCTTAGGCTGCACGATGCGTTGCCAGAGAACTTTGGTCAAAACCTTGGAATTCAATACTATTCAAAACAAGTCGAATACGCTAAAAACCCTGATCGCTTAGATCAATTGCACCTGGTTCGAAAGCGTCTTTTTGCCCGATTTGACCAGGCTCTTGACCTGGAAAAATATGGTCACGCTTACCTTCGAGCACCTGCGCTTGCTCAAATTGTTGCCGACGAAATCTGCCGGTCCGATGACCGAAATTATACCTTGCTGGCCTATGCCATTTTGCCTAATCACGTTCATTTGCTGTTCGATCTACGCACTCGGTTTACAGAAGACGAACCCCTGGATGAATTGCAAATGAATCGCTTCCAGCCCTTACGCGAGATGCTGGAAAGGATTCAAAACGCCACAGAGGCCCCTTTAAAAAAAACATTGCGGCGATTGGGCGGACACCTTGACTCGAACATCTTTCAAAAGCGCCTTTCAAACGGAGCGGTAAAAATGGAAGGAAAATGCTGGCACGAGCAAAGTTTTGATTTCCGGGTCCGCGATGCCACTGAATTTGAAAAGGTGACCCAATACATACTCCAAAATCCCATCAAAGCAGCCCTGGTGAAGGATTTTGAAGCCTGGCCTTTTTTATATAGGAAGGCATAATTAGATCCGAATCAGCCTGCCGGGCATTTTCTGACAGATGTTGCACCGGTAAATTCAACGCCCTATCAAGTTTGGTTATCAACACAACATTTGTTTGAACTAGAGTGTGTCTGGATTCTTCGAGTCTGATGAATCTTTTATTTTCAATGGATTGCCTCAAAAAACATAGTTCACAGAAAGATTGAACCTATATCCCGGCAAAACCGCCCCGGGTGTATGCACCTTGATTTTGTCGCCGTCGATGGCAGCAGAAAGTTTTGAGCCAATAAGCGGTATGTCTTCCACGGCCTTTTGTACTTCATCGCGGAAAGCAGCCACGTCGTTGTTCGGGTCGTCACTGGAGTAGCTGAGGGTTCCGCGCATCCATTTGGCATCCAAACCAACAAGGGTAGCATCCAGGGTAAAGTGCTCGCCAAGTCGGAATTGAAAACCCAGGGCGCCGCCCAGACCGATGCCGTTCACAGCGCCTTTAAATGTGGTGGAATGCTGGGTTTCATTGTCCTGGTTTGTCCGGGCCAATGAAAAATGATTGTACCGGGCATACGGCGCCAGATAAAAGCCGCGCGGGGCATTGCCCCCAAAATAGAATCGGTTTTCAAGTGCAGCACCAAACGAGGTATAGCGGTTTTTTATCGTTTTGCCTTCGCCTGCAAGATCGAACGTGTTCTCCAGCAAATTGGGCATCCTGGTCGGACGCGGAATGCCTACCAGCAGGGAAAGCGATTTATTGGAAGCATAAACCCATTCGCCACGGACATTTACTTTTCCACTTGGCAGCAAAAGGCTGAATGGCGCCAGGCCAACGCTCCATTTTTGTTCCTGTTCGTCGTCATAATTCCATCGGTTCCGGTTGCTTTGGGCCAAAAGGCTTGAAATTGAAAAAATGCAAAGCGAAAGGGTAAGCAGAATAGGTTGAATTTTCATGTTTGAATTATTTTGGAGCATAAACGGCTTATGTTTGTTAGGGATTGGTGAAGGTTCGTTAAGGGGGTCGTAAATTTTATAATTTCCCCATCACCATCTCCAGGATATCCCGCTCCATCAT
>JBJXGO010000246.1:0-3989 GCA_046160345.1 Saprospiraceae bacterium | reverse complement strand
AAAAATCACGGGCGCCGATAACGGTTGCGCCGCTTTTCGCATTGAATTTGGCCGGGCCATAATCAGGCTTCCAATCAGGGTGAACCAATTTTTCAGGCAAACCCTCGTATTCTCCCGAACGGATCACGGCCAAATTTTGTCGCTCCGGGCGGCTGGCGGCAGCTTCGTACAGGTAAATGGGCAAATTGATCTCGCGACCGACACGCTCTCCAAGGCGACGTGCCCATTCAGCAGTTTCTTCCATGGTAATGTTCGCAATGGGAATAAGCGGGCAAACATCCGTTGCGCCCATGCGCGGATGCTCACCGCTGTGTTTGCTCATGTCTATAACTTCACAGGCCTTTCGAATGGTCTGAAACGCAGCCTCTACCACGGCTTCTGGTTCGCCCACGAAAGTGACAACTGTTCGATTGGTCGCCTTGCCCGGGTCAACATCAAGGAGATTCACCCCTTCAACAGACTCGATGGCGTCAGTAATTTGTTTTATAATGGCAGGGTCGCGTCCCTCCGAGAAGTTGGGTACGCATTCAATAAGTTGTTTCATAGGGCGAAGGTAGGAAATGGCTTAAAATCAAAACGGCGAGCCTTATGAAAAGACTCGCCGCGTGCTGCGAAATTTATTTCGCAGCTGCCGAAGCACCCTTATCAGAATCGTATAGTGTTATGACTTATTGCCATATCCCAGCACCCAGCCGACCACGCCTCCAATGATGGCGCCGCATGCACCATTCACGAGTGGGTCAATGATAAGACCTGCACCACCTGTCCACAAAGTGAACATACTGTACATGGACAAATCGAAACTCAGTACAATGAGGAAACTAATGACTGCTCCGGCAATCGCGCCTGCTTTGAAGGTAGAAATATTGGCCCAGCGACTGAAGATCACGGCAAGCAATAAGCCATAAACCAAATTGCTGAGGGCCATTGCCCACATGATAAAATCCGTTTCTGATCTTTGGGCAGCCATTCCTGTTTCGGTCATCATGGTCCTATAGTAAGGCTCCAGGAGCATGCCAAATACGAGCCATCCCAATAAAAAGGAGGCGACACCGCCTGCGACAGCAGCGAGTAAAACCTTGGTATTCATATCGTTTTGTTATTAGTGAAAGAAATTAAGAAAAAATAATCATTTCGAACCATAACCCAGCACCCATCCAATTACACCTCCTGCGATAGCACCTTGTATTGCGTTGACAACCGGATCAACGAGTGCAGCGGTCATGGTCATAACATTCATACTGGCATAAGAGAAGAAATCGGCTCCAAGGGCTACCAGGAACATAATCCAAGCACCTGCCATGGCGCCGCCTTTAAAAGTAGAAATACCGGCCCAACGGTTGTAAAGCAGTGCCAACAACAAGGACCAGGCGAGGCAACCCACAAAAATACCCCACATGATCGGCATTTCTCCACGCATAACGCTCATTCCTCCTTCCGTTGTGTTGGCCTCAAAAAAACCTTTGAGTGCCATGCCATAAAGTACCCAACCAGTAAGAAAAGTAGTAACAGCGCCAGCAAGTGCGGCAAGTAAAACTTTGGTGTTCATAACGTTTTGTAATTAATGAAAAAATGGTGAAAAGTGATGGTCTTTTCAGGCTATTTTTTTGAAAACATTTTGATTCTGACCGAATGCAAGGAAGAATTGTCTGGCAAATGTAAAAACGGCCGTAATAATTTCTAATTTTTGACAATAATAATTATCACGCTAAAAACCGAACAGAATGCTCCAGCCATAACTTGTTGGGCAGCGAAATCGCAACAACTCGGTATCTTGCCCCCCGTTGGCCACACAAGATTTGCTCCGCTGAAACCACTTTTCAGCGAAAAATACTTAAAAATGGCTGAATTTTATACACAAATTGACCTTTTTTATGAAAAAATCCTTTCTCCTGCTTGCCGCTTTTGCCGCATTTATTACCATTGCCCAGGCACAGTACACAAAAGGGCCCCGTCTTTTCCTTGACATACCTGTCGTTCACCTTTCTTCCCCCGACGTGACGCTTATTGGCAATCGAATCGGATTGGGATTGGGCACCGCCATGAACGTGGCCACGCACTGGAGTACCGCCCGTATCGGTGGCGGTGCTGTTTTTAGCATGGACCCACAATCAAGGCAGGTTGAGGAAACATTTGTGACCACGCCCTATGTGTTGCTCGAAGCAGGCGCCGGCAAGTACCGCACCAATGGCAACCAATGCAGCAAAACAAAGACTAAAGCATTCACCGCGATTGGCAAGGCAGGTATCAGGTACGCCTTTATCTCCGAAGCACTCGAACCAGAAGGGGAAGTGCCCGATAAATTTGATGTCACCGTGGGAGCAGAATTCGGCTATTTTTTCATCCGCGACGTGTTCAAAAATACAGAGATTTTCCTTGACGGAAACTATCACGTCAATTCAAAAATCATCTCTGCCAACTTTGGGTTCAAGATGTTCCTCAACCTTAAGGCCGACAGGGACCGCTAAGGGGATTGGGTGGTGCATCCCAGCTGAGTGTGATCCTTTGCCAAGCTGCCAAAACCCTGCACAGGTCAATAGTGCCAAGCCTGTAATCAAATACCAGAGTGTCGGGTAACCCCAGGCAGCTATGACCTGTGTTCCCAATAAGGGCGCAATAATGTTGGCAACCGAATAGGACATGGTGTAAAGGGCCATATATTGTCCTTGCTTGCTACCTTCTGAGCGGCCAAAAACGACATTGCTGCTGAACGGCATCACAAACATTTCTCCAAAAGAGATGATCAATGTAAACAAAAGTGCCGCTATCATACCCGCAGGCAGGAGGCACAGCGCATAAGATAAGGCGTACAGAATCAACCCAAACTGCACATAACTCAAAGCGGGTCTTCGGCCTTCAAGTCGATGCACCAGGGGCATTTCTATAAAGAAAACCAGCAACCCGTTGAGTGCCAGCATTTTTCCAATTTGTGATTCTGACCATGCGTACGTTTTTTCCCAAAACAGCGGAATTGTCCAGAGGATTTGCATAAAAGCTACCGCCCCCATCATGGTCAGGATAGCAAAGAACAGAAAATGCCGGTCGCGGTATGGCGAGATACCAGTCGGTTTGGAAGGCTCCGGATCTCCTTCGGCTTGTGGAAGTATTACGGCTCCAGACTTTCGGGGCAAGAGCCATAGCAGCGTCAGCGCCGCTGCAATGCAAGTCAGTCCATCCACCCAAAACAGCAGTTCCCAGCCAAAGGCCACCAACATGCCACCCAGGGCCGGCGCAAGCGTCCATCCGAGGTTTAATGCCATACGGTAGAGCGAAATAGAGCGGGTGCGGGTTTGCGGCTCGCAATGTTGTGCCATGGCCACCGAATTGGCCGGACGGAACACCTCCGATGCAAAACTCATGGCATATACCGCCAAAGCCATTATCCATATATGCTGTACCAACATCATCAGTAAAAGCACGACCCCATTGAGCAGCAGGCTCCAAAACTGCACCGGATAATAGCCGAATTTGTCGGTAAGCTTACCCCCGACAAACGCGCCGGTAAGTGCGCCCACACCAAAACAGGTCATCACATAACCGGCTTGTTCCAGCGGGAATCCCAACTTTTTTGTCATGTAAATAGCCAAAAAAGAGATAACAAAGGCCCCGCAACGGTTTACAAGGCTTACAACTGAAATGTACCAAATGACACGCGGAATCCCTTTGTACGAGTCGACCCAGTGGGCATAGAATTTTTGCAGCATAGCTTGTGGATTTTCCTTGTGTGGCATAAGCGGTTAGCAGCAAATAAAGTTTCGTTGAAGGGCAAATTTTTTCTAAGTAATTTTAGGCATTGATCAATTTCTTTTGCCACGAATTGCTCTAATTTACACAAATTGATCTTGAATTTTTGAGCGCGTTGGTGTAAATTAGAGCAATTCGTGGCAAAAGAAATGGCCCAAGTAATCACCCTGCTCAAATTTTTAAAATTCGGGATTCAAACAAAAAGCGCCGACTGCAAACCGCAGCCGACGCCGTTCATACAATAA
>JBJXGO010000245.1:0-13681 GCA_046160345.1 Saprospiraceae bacterium | reverse complement strand
GTAGGGGCAGCCTCCCAGATAAAGGCCATCTCCTGAACGATTTTGCGCTGCGGGGGCGTCAGGCTGTTCAGTCGCTCCTGATACAAGGGAGTTGCCTTGTCCATTACTTTTTTCAGGTAATCAAAGCCATAAAGATCCGAATCGTGCAACAGCACCTGGATAAAGTATTGCAAAGCGCGGGGTAGCCCGTCGGTCAAGATACGGATAGCCTCTACTCTCCCTCGATGCCGCAATGCGTAATCGTTCAGTTTGGGCAAATCCATTTCTGCACTCCAATGGTTGAGCAATTGATGTATCTCTTCAAAATTTAGCCCTTCCAGACGGTGCCGCCGGAAAAAGTCGTAAAAGGGCTTGTCATACTGCCAAAAGTGCTCATTCATGCGCGTACTCCCACCGATGATCTGAATATCCTGATAATTAAGCAGGGTTTCACGCAATAAATGAGCATCGTCATCGAAGTTTTCCAGAATACGATCCAGGTTGTCCAAAAGCAAGACGGCACGTTTTCCAGATTCTTGTATTAGGTTGTGAATATGCTCATAGAGATAGCGCGTATATGCCTGATTGTCGTCAAAGCTATCAAATGCCTGAAGCTTAAGGTCCTTTTCAAACCGTATGGCCAACTCTTCCAGCACCTCAAACCAAAGATCGGAGAGTCGGTAAATGGAATTTTGCTCTTCCGCGAGATTAATGGCTACATATTTTTGAGACAAATCCGGCTGCTCGTCTATTTCGATCTGGATACGACGCAAGAGGGTGGATTTTCCGCTGCCGCGCCGACCTAATATGAGTTCGTGCTGGGCGGGGTCTCCCTTTTTTTTGTTGCGCAAATCCGCCACGATCAGTTCAAATTCGGCGATGCGAATCAGAAAATTTCGTTTTATAGATTCGGGGTCACTATTCGCGTTTTGGTACAAGGTGAAGCGATCAATGAACCAGGTTGGATTTTCATTGACCGATGATATATTCTTGCTCATGGTTTATAAATTGGGTTGTCGCGCTTCCAAAACGCCTGTAAAAAAGGAGAAATGAATACAAAGTCTTCGGCCTGTTCGAAGATATAGCCATCATGTTCGAGGCCTTGTACCAATTCCATATAAGTGTCTTGCAATTGATGCTTGACGGCGTAATCGAACAATCGTTGTGGAGAAATACGGTCTTCGTGGGCGATACACACCAAAACCTCCTGTAAAAAAGCCTTCTCGTTCGGAGCGAAGTAATCGTTCAGGCGATTTTTCCATTCCTTAAAATGGTCGCTGTTTTTAACAATGGTGGCAGCTGCTGCATCAATGTCGGTGGTTGAAATCGAAGGGTTATTGGTTTTTAAGGCCGTCTTATTGATCTCATCCAACATTAAATTGATGAAAAAGGGGATGTAATGCCCGACCCGATCCAGAAGGTACTCGACCAATCTTGGGTCATATTGAACCGTGGCCTCCGGTGTAGCCCAAGTGATATACTGCTTTGCCTCCTCACGCGTCAAAGGCTCAAATGGGACAGGATTAAAATCATTGAGATCGTTGATTCGGCCTTCAATGACCTTCACGACATGTTGAATGCCCACCGAACCTGCCAGTACTAAACTCAGGTGGCCCCGTATTTCCGGATTTTGACGCAATTCGCGCAAATGGTTTAGGATATGACTCGCTTCTTCGTCGCGCTTTTGCTTGTGAAGGTTGAAAAGCACCTCAGGTAATTCGTCTAAAAGCAACACCACCCGTATCTTGTTTTTTCTGATTTCCGTCAGTACTCTATTGATACCTTCAGCAAAATCAAAGTCTTTTTTATCGCCAAATTTGATTCCCCCGGTTGTTATTTCCTCGATGGTAATTCCTTTGACAAAGCTTTCAAGCCAGGTCTTACCCCTCCCAAAACGGTCCAAACATTTCACTAACAATTCGTAAAACCTTTGGTAGTACTCTTCTTCGGACTTTATCCCTTGAATATTTTCAAAAATGCATTGCGTATTTTCGGGGTGATCGTCTAACATGGCTTGCATCACAGAGGTTTTGCCTACCCTTCTCGGTGCGGCGATCAGCACATGGTTTCCTTTGGTTATTTCCTCCCAGATACATGTTTCGATAAAGGGTCGTTTAAAATAGTATTCACCAGTTGCGGTGTTTCCGATGACGATTTTAGGGCTGATCCATTGGCTCGACATTTTTAACAATGTTTTTGTTGTTAATTAGATTTAACCACAAAAGTATTGTCAAATGTTTTTAACAACAAAATTATTGCGAAAAATATTTTTTCAAACCAGAAATTAAAATCCAAATGGGTAAGGGCAATGACGCGCGATTTGAAATCTTGACCCAACTGTAACCACCACGCTCCTCCCATCTGAAGGCCAGATACCTGGCTCCGAATAAAACGCGGGGCGATTGATAAAGTACTGTTTGTTCAGCAAGTTGTTTAAGTTGAATCAAACGATGCAGTTGCGAAATCGATAGGAGGTATTCAGATTTAACAAGCCGCAAAAAAGTACTCAGCTCCTGGTTTTTGAATAACAACACACGTTTTTCAAAGTAAGCAAAGGGAAAGAGCATTATTGGTAGATTAGGCCTGATTTCGATTAGAAAGTCCTTAAAATGAATCTTTTAAAGGGAAGTATCAACGACTGTTGTTTTCTATTCACCAGCCTGTATTATCAAAAAAATCTGCCCGCCCCATTTGTTCTATCTGTTATTAAAGAATAACTTTGCAACTCAAAGTAATTTTTAAATTAACAAAAATATATTTCTTCTGCCTGAACTTCTCGACCCACGGCTCGATGCCATTGGCTACTTCGGCCCCGACTCAGTCACCTGGAAACTTTACCGGGAACAGCTTACCCTCACCGGCGCGGTGCGTGCCTTGTTGCTGCAGGTTGCTCATCCGGCTGTGGCCGACGGGGTAGCTCGATACAGCAACTTTAAAGCCGACCCATTTGGTCGTGGTTATCGCACCTTTGCAGCCATGGCCATGATCTATTTTGGCTCCAAAGCGCAGGCCGAGCAGACCGCCCGTAGGCTTTGGCAAATGCATTCCGCGATTAAAGGCAAGGCACCCAACGCTTACACCGCCAACGATCCTGAGCTGCTTTTATGGGTACTGGCAACGCTAACAGACACCACTTTGCAGGTGCACAGACGGATGCCGATGCCTGGTTTGCCACCTGATTGGCAAACGCGTTTTTACGAAGAAAGCAAGGTGGTTGCACGACTACTTGGCATTCCAAAGGAGGTGTATCCTCCTGATTTGCAGTCGTTTGAGTCTTATATTAAAACCATGTTGGATAGCGACTTGCTGGGCAGTACTGATACTTGCCGGGAAGTGGCACAATCCATTGTCAACCATCCGAAAGCACCAAAACGCTTAGCCAATTTATTGGCCACAGGATGGCTACCAGTGCCCTTATGTGCTCGATTGGGAATCCCTGTGCACAAAAATGCCGAGGCAAAACTAGCGCGGTTTCTACGCCGCTATCTTTGGTATTACAGGTTGATTCCCAAGACTTTGCGTTGGAGTCCCGCCTATCATCAGGCGCATTACCGTATTGCAGTTGCTACTGGGGAAAAGCCAGCCTGGATGGGACGGTTTTATAAGTGGCTGGGAAAACGGATGAAGATACCGATGGGGTTGGTTGATTGGTTATTGGTTATTGGTTGATTAGTTGATTGGTTACCAGATTGAACGCTCCCATAACCAATCAACTAATCAACCAATAACCAGTAACCAATAACCAATCAGCAGTTAATGCGAAAAAAAGAGTCTGAAAAAGCAATATTTGCGTTATCAAGTTACTTTACCTTAAAATCTACAACATGCTTCGCCCTTCTTTTTTATCCCAATTTTTCATTCCATTGGTTTTTCTATTCCTGTTTAACCAGCAAAGCTTTGCTCAAATAAGCCGACCGTTTCGATATTCGAGTGAAATAGGTCTTGATTTTGCATCATTTGCCCGTGGAGAACCGGGCTTAATTTTATTATACAAACGAGGCCTGGGCAATTCCGCCGACCCTGAACGACACCATCAATTTGCGCTGCGCTTGCAGCTCGGTTATTATGAGGATGGTTATACTTATTCTAATTTTCTACGGCCAGTAGGGGATACCACTTTTTCGATAGAGGGTTCTGGCAGATCCAAACATAGTTTTATAAGGATTGGTGCTGAATTTCAAGCCCGAATAAGTAATTTCAGACTTTATGCGGGTCCTGATTTGGGCTATAGGCAATGGACATCAAAGGGTGAGAGTAAGTACTTGAGCCATGTAGGCGGTATGAGTTTTACCACAGAGGAGTTTGAACACGATAATAAAGCGAATGTGGTAGAAGGCTCCATTTTTGTAGGAATGCAGTACTTTTTTCTTCCGCGTTTTAGCGTAGGGTTGGAAGCAAATGCATCCTTGGGACTCGAGTTTTCAAATTCTAAAACGCTTAAAAATGGGATGCTTGTGATCAGCGACACCGGATCACTCATTGAATTTGATGTGGTGCTTGGAAGGCTGTTATACCTGAGTTATCATTTTGGGAAATAAACCCGTTCAGAGCACTAATTCCATCTGGATATTCGCCCGTATAAACTCCGTGCTTTCCAGAGCCACGCAGCGAAAGCCCAGCTTGAAATACAGATTGATGGCTTGATAGGCTTTGGTGTTGGAAAGCAGGAATACGCGCTTGGCGCCGAGCTGGCGTGCGCGTTCGAGGGCGGCAATGCCCAAAAGTTCGCCGATCTTTAATCCACGGGCATTTTCGGCCACGGTCATTTTGGCCAGTTCAAGCACTCCGTTGCCAAAGGGTTGCAGCGCGACGGTGCCTATTATTTCCCCGTCAGATTCCCGTTGGGCCAGCAGCACAGCGCCACCGCCGTTTATGAAATATTTTTCCGGGAAATCAAGGGTGTCAATGTCCACTTGTTCAACCACATAATCCCTTGATATCCACGCGATATTCAGATTTTTCCAGGCTTCCTGGTGTGCAGGTTGCCAGTCAAGGATGCGAACCATAATTAATGTGGTCAATTTAATTGATGGGGTCAATGTGATGAATGTGGTCAATTAAACACATTTATCACATTGACCCCATTTAACTACTCTTCTCCTACAATATACGAGCGCTCTTTAATGCGCGGAGACACAAGCATGAACGCAACAGCTGTCGCGGCACAAATGCCCGTGAATAGCCAGAAGAAATCTGCCCCATGGAATTGGGCAAAGAATCCACCGTCTTTGATATTGTTTTGAATTACAGACACCAGTACATTGCCCAAGGTCACCGTGAGAAGAAAACAAGCCATAATGGTTGATTTCATCGTTGGTGGTGATTGGGTATAGGCATATTCAAGACCTGTGATGGAGATCAGTACCTCACCAGCCGTCAGGATGACAAAGGCGAAAATTTGCCAGCTGATGTTGGGCGTTTGCCCTGAATCGATCCAGCCTTGAATAATGGCGATGATAACAAAAGACAGTGCTGTGAGTACAAAACCTACACCCATCTTGCGAAGTGGTGTGACTTTAAGCCCGATTTTGTTGAAAAATGGATACAACACGAAGGAAAACAAGGGGATAAACATCAGGATGAACGCTGCATTCACGAACGAAATCTGTTCAGCTTCCCACTTGATGCCCAGCCAGTTCAGATCCATTTTGGAGGCTTGTACCACCCATTCGGACTGACTTTGGTCCCACAAGGCCCAGAACACAGGGATAAATGCAAACACCGATAAAACGCGCCAAACAGCACGAATGCCCGCTACGGTCTCATCACCATATTCTTTGGCAGCAGCAGCAAAGCCGCCATTGGTGAGTGCATAAAGATTGATTCCCACAAAATTGCCTGGTTTGGCAAACCACTGTTTTTTGAAAATAAAGGCCAAAGCGAGCACCAATACCAACCATGCGCCTAAAACCGGACCGATGCCAGCGTGCTGAATTTTATCAAAATAGATATAGCTCGCAACCAATGAAAAGAAGGCAGTGGCGAGAATGATCATTTTGTTGGGATCATATTTAGGTGGAGGAATGCGACGATATTTGTTTCGACCAGCCCAGAAAAAGAATACCGCTACGGCCATTGCGATGGCAGGAACGCCAAATGCTACCGTGGGGCCATAATGCGATTTCAAATAAGGGATCAGCAGGATAGAAAGCACCGAACCGGCATTGATGGAGAAATAAAAAGCGTCAAACGCCTTGGAAATCATGTGTGAATTGGAGGAGTCAAACTGGTCGCCCACATTGGCCGACACACAAGGCTTGATCCCACCTGCGCCTAAAGCGATGAGCATCAAGGAAGTGGTAAACATCACTTCGCTGTCCACCGACAATGCCACCATAATACTACCGCAGGCATATACCAGCGAAAGCCAAAGTATGGTCTTGTATTTACCCCAAAACCAATCCGCCACCATACCGCCAAACATGGGCAACAAATACGTCATGGCCACAAAATCGTGGGTTTTAGCATTGGCCGTAGCTTCTGCTACCTGTACCACAGCTGGGTCGGTAGAACCACTGGGATTGTAGAATTGGGCTACCATGAAGGTGGTGAGAATAGCCCGGAGGCCGTAGTAGTTGAAACGTTCCGCCGCTTCATTCCCGATGATATACGGAATGCTGGAAGGAAATTTTCCTTTGGGGGTTTTTGTGTCGGTGTTCTCTGCCATAAGATTTGAGCGTAGGTGAAAAAGTGTTTAAGGTATTCGACAGGGCAAATGTGCGGAATTTTTTTAGGAGAAAGCAATTTCCCTTTAGAAGTTGCCCGGATGATCTACTATAGGAAAGATAAATCTGCTTCATGCAGAGTCACAAGCATTTTCGATAAATCCTCAATTTAACAACCAATTGGGCAGGTTTTTTGCCAAATGTTGCTCGTTTTCCGAACAATCTCAAGAATTCGCAAATTTTGATCTATATTATTTTACTAAATATCCAAGTTTATAAACCTCCAGTACCAGCAAATAAATCAAGGACCTTCTAATTTAGGATTGATAATAAATCCTTTGACCACACAGGAAATTCCCAGAAAAAGGACAACAGCCCCGCTTATTGCTATTTGAATTCTAATATCATTTATTTTCAAAACCTCTTCAGGTTTGAACAAAGCATAAAAGATAAGTTCGCCACCTGTAGGTAATGTAGCAGCTGTGAAGGCACTTGAAATTAAATCTTGAAGTTCAGGATGCTGTTTTTTCCACAGTTTATAAAACAGCTGTGCCATAAAAACAGCAATTGCAAAGCATACAGAGACCTTGTCCATGATTCAATCTTTTAATCCTTTGGCTATATTGAAAAGAATGCTTCTTTTCCCAAAGATCGTGAAAGGTGTTTATTGTATTCGATTGAACCGGGCAAATGTGCGAAATTTTTTCTCTGACAAACATTTTCTTAGTTTTTCAGACCTTTGGCAACCAAACTCTTTCTCATGAATCGTTTTTCTTTACTTTCCCTTGCTTTCTTGGCGTTTTTAATCGCTTGTCAGCAAGAGCCTTCAAAAGAATCCGGGCCATCAGCTGCCGAAACAGCACTCTGGGCAAAATATAAAGCCGAAGCCTGGAAAAACCATGGTTGCGAACTCGTCAGCGATGCTGAAATGGAGGCGCTTTTTGCCTTCAACGGGAAAGAGGCCACACTCAATGCACGCCCCTTGCCCAATCAGGCATTTTGCCTCCGAACCTGGAACAAACCTGACTGGAAAGAACGAGAAACCAACAATGAAAAAGAAGGTGCGCCCTGGCGCAACCCACAAAACCGAATGGTATTGCAACTCTTTGATTATACCTCCGAAGAACACGCCAAACTTCAAATCGAAAATTTGCGGCGCGACCGCCGCAGTACTTACGAAGAAGACGTAGCCAACCTTGGGGATGATGCACTTTGGAGCACCAACACCGTAACCCTACTCGTTCGAAAAGGCCAGTTTGTTGTCAATATCGCCCTTGAGATCAGTGATGTGCCGTACGAAAATCTCGGCAAAGCCAAAGAAGTGGCGGCACTGGCCTTGAAAAAACTGTAGCGGCCCAAAATATGGACCACACCCTGTTTGCTGACCTGGTAGATGCCAAGCATCGCAAGGAAAAACGGCTCGCTATTCTTTTTGATCCCGACAAGTTTCAGCCTCAAAAAATGGAGCATGCGCTTGAGGTGGCGATAGCATGTGGCGTAGATTATTTTTTCATCGGAGGTAGCCTCCTGGTCAATTCGATGCTGGATAACATGCTTGCAAGTATCCGGGCGCAATGCAATATTCCTTTGCTGCTTTTCCCGGGAAACTCGTTCCAACTCAGCTATCGCGCCGACGCGATCTTGTTCCTCTCCCTTATCAGCGGACGCAATCCCGAATTGCTCATCGGTCAGCATGTGATAGCGGCCCCATACCTCAAAATGTCGCCTCTTGAGGTTATATCCACGGGTTATATTCTCGTGGACGGTGGAATTCAGACTTCCGTGCAATATATGTCAAACACCTCTCCAATTCCTGCGGACAAAGACGACATTGCAGTGTGCACTGCCCTTGCCGGCGAGATGCTGGGTTTGAAAACCATATATTTGGAAGCCGGTTCTGGAGCACTTAACCCCATTTCCGAAAACATGATCAGTGCAGTAAGCAAAACGCTCACAGTACCCCTCCTGGTAGGTGGCGGCATCCGTTCCCCTGAAAAAGTGGCGGCTAATTATCAGGCTGGAGCCGATGTGGTGGTGGTTGGGAATGCGATCGAAAAGGATCCGGGATTGATTCGGGAATTGGCGGCAGCACGGAATCTGTAGTGGTGAACCAACTCAGCCCTAAAAATTGGGGGTTCGACCTTAAGTCAAACCCCCAATAGCACTTCTCGTGCATAATTCTAACAGGACTACATTATTAACCATCGCAGCTTTTCTGCCTGCCAAGTCTCGGCAGGCGGGAGCGAAGGAGGCTCAAGTCTTCTGATGCTTCTTCTTGGCTGCAGGGAATAGAATATTATTCAAAATCAGGCGATAACCTGGAGAGCTTGGATGCAAGGCAAGATCTGTAGGAGGGTCGCCCACGTAGTGCCGATAATCTTCCGGATCATGGCCACCATAGAAGGTAAAAAAGCCTTTTCCATAAGCATCATGGATGTATCGGGCTTCGCTGGCGGGCTTGTTTTCGCCCATTATCAATATGTTTGGTTTGATAAAATTCTTTTTGAATGCAGTAGCCTGTCCCATAAAACCCTTTACCGTACGCGTATGGCATTGGGTGAGCATGGTGGGCACGGGATCCCACTTTGCTGAAAAATCGAAGAGTGTAATATAGTCTTGTTCTGGTGATACCCGGCGGCCTGTCACTTCGCTTGCATCAATGGTGGAATGCTCATAAATACTTGGGTCAGTAAGCACTTGAAAATTTTGAAAAGCAAATGTTTTGGAGAAATCAAGTTTGTTTTGAAAGTTGGGGTCCGTTCCATCTCCGTCGAAAGGAGGAGCGCAGATGTCAGTGCCTTCTGCGGCCAAGGCAATGTCATAGGTATCTGTTGCCGAGCACATTGCAAACATAAATCCACCACCAATGACGTATTCTTTTATCTTTTTGGCCACGGCCAGTTTAAGTTCGCTCACCTTGTCGAAGCCGTTTTGACGGGCCAGAGTCTCCATCAAATGGACGTGTTGCCGATACCAGGGTTGGCCGTTATTGCTGGAATAAAACTTCCCGTACATCCCGGTAAAATCTTCGTGGTGCAGGTGTAACCAGTCATATTCTGCTAATTTTCCTTGCAAAACTTCGGTATCGTAAACCACATCATAGGGGATTTCTGCATAGGTAAGCACCAGGGTCACGGCATCATCCCAGGGCTGAATAATTTCACCTTTTTCATCTTTGTCCGGGGTATAAACGGCAATTTTTGGAGCTTTTTCTAATTTTATCACATCCTGATTCACCTCAGGGTTGAGTATGTCGTTTTGCAGGTTGGCGAACTGCCCATCGGCAATTACTTCGTAACTCACATCGCGGGTTTTGCACTCCTTTTCAAAGGCTGGTGTGTAAACAAAGGCAAAGCTCCCTCCCCGATAATTCAAAAGCCACCAAGCCTCCACACCCTGGGAGAGTATCCAATAAGTGATGCCGTAGGCTTTTAGGTGGTTGCGCTGGCTTTTTTCATCCATCGGCACGAGAATGACCGAAGCTCGGATTTGTGAAAATGCGCACATGAAAAGCGCGATTGCAACGAATAGTTTGCGCATGGGTACGATTTGTTTTTGTTGTCAAAGTCGAACGTGTAAAACGCCGATTTATCCAGATTAGTTTTAAGATCAGCACTGCATTGACACCAATCCTTCATAATCAGCGTACTGGAGCCCATTCTTTCAAATAAGATTTCCTCCCCAAAATCATCCAAAGCGCTTCCCTCAAATAAATGAGTGTAAGCCGCACATATCCATACTGCCGAAAACGGCGGGGCGAATGGTGGATGCGCAATTTCGACAAATAAGCAATCCGGCCAACATCCTGCAAGCGGTAAAACAGGTTGCAATCTTCTCCAGCGGTCAAGTGTTCTTTATAACCTCCAATCTCCTCAAAAGCTGAACGGCGCACCAACTGGCATTCTCCCTTGGCCAAGGGAGTTTTGAATATAAACGAAGCCCGAATGAGGCAGTTCATCAACACATGGTAAATTCTGTCTGAAACTCTGGCCTCCTCAGGATACACCCAAATCGGAACAGTGGCGCCTACTAAATTGGGGGCTGCTTCAAAAGCTTTAAACACCTTTTTAAGGAAATATTCCTTATCGGGGATACGTACATCCGCATCGATCCTAAAAAGTAGGGGAGCAGCAGCCTGTGCCGCACCAAGGTTGCAACCAATGGCGATATTCTGTTTGCCGGGTCCGGCCTGAACCAGTTTTACTCTCTGCCCCGAAAGTCCGACAAAATATTCCACAATTTCTAGGGTGCCATCGGTACTGTTTGCATCGGAAACTATGATCTCAAGGTCGTATTTTTCCCAAAAAGGCTCGAATTGGGCAAGCGTATTGCCGATATATTTAGCCTCGTTGCGCGTTGGGATGAATATGCTAAGTCGAGGTGTGGCCATTTAATTGGTGTATTTGGATATTGTTGTATTGGACAAATGCCTCAATATCTCTTTTCAATCGTTGATCTTCAGGTCAAATTTTTTGATCAAATCTTCAACTAAAGGGTTGACTTCCATCATTTTATCCAATTTTTCCTTTGTACTGAGCGGGCGTACCATACGAGCAGCCTGAGCCTGCTCGGCAATCTTGTTGTCATCCAATAAGACTTCGATTTTTAGCGCGGAATCGTGCAGTCGGCGGCGCATGGTTTCGAGTATTCGTGCTATCTCTGCTTTCACATTGTTTTGGTCAATACTGGTGCCTACAAGCACTTTTAGCGTCTTCCCGTCCAGATGCAGGCTTGCATTGCTCAGGGCCATGCGCGAAAGGTTGGAGTTGAGCAATTCCGCATAAGCATGCCATTCTGTGCGGATATTTTCGAGCGAAAGGCGGCTTTCAAGGCCGGCTTTGTGGTTTTCCTCCTCCTCTACCAATTGGTCAAAAGCATCCAGACGCATAGGAATGGCTTCTGCTTTCATCCTGCCCTGACGCAAACCCTGCGAAATATCCGCCAATACGTCTGACGATAGTGGTTGGGCATTACTTGCTACTGGCGACGTTGGGCTTTGGTCGTTGGCCGTTTGGGCGGGTGTAGGTTCGGAATCTTTGCTGACTGCGTTGGGCATCGAATAACTTTCATTCCTCGATGCGGTATTGCCATTGGGAGTATTTCCATTCCCATTTTGTGGGGGCGAACTAAAGTTTGTCGTCCCAGTCCCGCCAAGTGTAGGCGAACTGAAGTTCGCCGCTACCGTGCCGTCAAGCGTTTTTTTTTCCAATTCTGCGCCTTTCACAGCCCTCCCCACATGGCACATTTTAAGCAAGGCCATTTCGACATGGAGGCGTTTGTGCCGTGCCATTTTGAAATTAATATCGCAGTCGTTGCAAAGGTTGAGCGCGGTGAGCAAAAAGGAGTTTGGAGTGATGGCAGCCTGAGTCTGATAGCGTTCCCGCAGGCTTTCACCCACCTCCAGTAGATTTAATGTGGCTTTATCTTTGCAAATCAACACATTGCGCATATGTTCAGCTAGCCCAAGCACGAATACTTCCGGGTCAAAACCCTTGCGAAGGATCTCGTCGAATCGATTCATAAGCGAAGCGGTGTCTTCGGCCAATAGCGCATCTGTGATCTGGAAAAAATAGTCGTAATCGAGGACATTGAGATTCTCGATCACGGCATCGTAGGTGATTTTTTTACCCGCCCCACTGGTTATTCGGTCGAAAATGGAGAGGGCGTCACGCATGGCGCCATCTGCCTTTTGGGCAATAATATGGAGTGCATCGCCTTCTGCTTCGATACCTTCTTTCTGGCAAATATCCTGGAGCTGTAACACCATATCCGCTACTGTAATGCGGCGGAAATCAAATATCTGGCATCGCGAAAGGATGGTTGGGATGATTTTGTGCTTCTCCGTGGTTGCCAGAATAAAAATGGCATAGGGCGGGGGCTCCTCCAGGGTTTTCAAAAAAGCATTAAACGCCTGATTGGAAAGCATGTGCACCTCGTCAATGATGAACACCTTGTACTTGCCTTGCTGTGGTTGAAAACGCACCTGTTCAGTAAGGGCGCGTATGTGCTCCACAGAATTATTGGAAGCAGCGTCCAGTTCAATGATGTTGAAAGAAGCACTTTCGCTAAAAGATTTGCAGGAACTGCATTCGTTGCAGGCCTCATATTCGGGCGTGCGGTTTTCGCAGTTGAGAATTTTGGCGAGGATACGGGCGCAGGTCGTTTTGCCCACGCCGCGCGGCCCAGTAAAAAGGAAAGCGTGTGCGACTTGTCCGCTGGCAAGTGCATTTTTGAGCGTACCGGCTACATGACCTTGCCCAACCACTTCTTGGAAGCGTTGGGGGCGGTATTTGCGCGCAGATACGATAAAATTACTCATAAGCCTTTTCTCTTGGGGTGTAAAGGTAAAATGATTGGAGAAAGGCGAGGGATGAAGTTTTCCACAGGACTCATTGTGGCGCTCTTCAAAGCTGAGCCACAACTATTTGGTTCTAAAAGATCAGGCAGATTTTGGCAATCTTTCGGGTTCTAAAACAGTGTCAACATAAGCAAGTAAATCTGCGATTAATTCAGTGCGCTGTGTGGCTGATAATGTTGGATATAAAACTTTAAAGGCTTTCACAAAAGCCTCTTTATCAGTGGAATACACTCCATTTTGAGCAAGGAGCGCAATGATGTCTTTGGGGGCAGGAATATGGGAAGCAGTCATTTTTTGCTGTTTAAAATGATTGGTTTTTTTCTTTGAGTTCTCGACGGAGATGATTAATCCGATCGAGAATCGAGTCAACCATCTTCATAATCTCGCTTTCAGATGTGCCAAATTCTCGTTCTGATTCAATAATTATAGGAATAATTTTCAACAAGTTCTCCAACAGATTTTGTTTGAGGGTTCGTTCTTTTTCAGTCATAAGTTTTCATTTGTTGAGACAAAAATAATGTTTTTTCTCAACAAATGGAACTACGGCATTACTGTAACTATACAGCCGCCTTCGGCGGCAAAGAATTAGAAAAAAAAGTGTTGACAATTTCCAAGATGGCTGTATTTTTTGGCGTTTAAAATGAGTGAACAAGCTTGATCGAGTCTGATTACATAGCAA